>CAYTLU010000476.1:0-3923 GCA_964438665.1 uncultured Bacteroides sp. | reverse complement strand
ATATCGGCATCCTGCTCGATCGCTCCACTCTCACGCAAGTCAGACAATTGCGGACGTTTCCCATCTTTGCTGTCATTACCTCTCGACTCCACACTTCGGTTAAGCTGAGAAAGAGCAATAATAGGAATATTCAGCTCCTTTGCCAACTGCTTCAAAGAGCGGGAAATCATACTGACTTCCTGCTCTCGGCTGCCAAATTTCATGCCTGATGCATTCATCAGCTGAAGGTAGTCAATGATAAGAATCTTGACATTGTGTTCGCGCACAAGACGCCTTGCCTTGGTTCGCAACTCGAATATTGACAAAGATGGGGTGTCATCAATATAAAGAGGCGCGCCATAGAGCAATTTAATTCTGGCCATCAACTGATCCCATTCCATTGATGAGAGCTGTCCGCTCTTGATTTTTTCACTTGGCAGTTCACACACATTGCTGACAAGGCGATTGACAAGCTGGAGGTTTGACATTTCAAGTGAAAATATCGCAGTCGGCGTACTATAATTAACAGCCATGTTCTTTGCCATTGACAGCACAAACGCCGTCTTACCCATAGCAGGACGTGCCGCAATGATAATCAGATCTGAGTTCTGCCATCCCGATGTCAGCTTATCCAGATCGTGGAATCCAGTTTCCAGACCGCTTAGACCGGATGCCCTGTTGGCCGCAGCCTGAATCTGTTCAATCGCCTGACCAATCACCGGATCAATCTGAGTAACATCTTTTTTTACATTACGCTGGGAAATTTCAAACAACCGCCCCTCGGCCTCTTGCATAAGGTCGTCAACATCATTGCTTTCATCAAAAGCTTTACGTTCTATATCAGAAGCAAACGTAATGAGTTCGCGCGCAAGATATTTTTGGGCTACGATTCGCGCATGATAATCGACATGCGCCCCTGACGCAACGCGCGATGTCAGCTCAGAGACAAACATCGGGCCTCCGACTTCATCAAGCGTACCGTTTAACCGGAGCTGTTCCGTAACGGTCAGCATATCAATCGGCTGCTGTGATGCGCCAAGAGTCTGGATCGCTTCGTATATTTTTTTGTTTACAGGCTCATAAAAGCTGTCTGCTTTCAAGATGTCACAGACTATTGTGTAGGCATCTTTTTCAAGCATAAGCGCACCAAGCACAG
Source organism: uncultured Bacteroides sp. (assembly GCA_964438665.1). Classification (GTDB taxonomy): domain Bacteria; phylum Bacteroidota; class Bacteroidia; order Bacteroidales; family Muribaculaceae; genus Paramuribaculum. The sequence goes on along the minus strand of CAYTLU010000476.1, from coordinate 2,788 downwards.
CCTCTTCCAGCTCCTTATCCTGAGGAAGCTGCCGTCCGCCAAAATCATAGAGCGGATTCTTCTGTTGAGCATTCCTCCGCTGCCTGCTGTCTGTTTTCTCGATAGCCATTTATAAAACTCTTTTAGATGTTGTCTGGGATTTCCACTGCAAAATTACGAATTAATAGTGAAGTATGGAAAAATAGAGCAAGCCTTTCGTTTTAGTATCTGTAATACAGCAAAACCAATAAGTATCAAGATTGTCGTCTTTGGCGATGCGCTCCAGTTAGTCACGCACAATCTGCTTCGCCTCCTCCTTGATGCAAAACAGGGGCAAATGAAGCCGTAAAGGGTTGACATGAATGTGTGAAAACTGAAACACAAAAGACAAAGCCGATTTGAGCGCTTAAACAGGCTTAAATCGGCTTTATTTTGTCTTAAACAGGTCTTAAAGGCAAGAGAGAAAAAGAAGTTCTGCTCGTTTCGTTTTCAAAAGATGCCCATTTCGTTTTTTAATTATAGTCACTTGACAACAATCTTATATGACTGCGCACCAATGGCAAGAATATATACGCCCTTCGCCGGCGCTTTTATGGTGGCGGTTGTCCCTGCGGCTATTGTTGAATTCAGCCGCTGGCCGGATATGTCATATAGAGCCAAAACCGTCCCCGGATTCAGGCCTGTGAATGTGATTGAGCCGTCAACAATACTGACATTATTCAATCTGTCCGTATCAAGGTCGGGAATTGACATTGTCGGACCGTCTTTTACCTCAATCTGGCATTGTGATTCTAGAGCTGTGCCATCGGTTGTGCGTGCGGTGACTGTCGCTGCGCCGGCTGCATTTGCAGTTATCACTCCTTCATCAGAAACATCAAGTATGCCCGGCATGTCGCATTCCCATTCCAGCCTACGGTTGGATGCTCCGATTGGAAGCACTTCTGCTGAAAGCCGCGCCTGATCTCCAACCGTCATAGTCAGACGATCTTGCTCTATTCTGACTGATTCTACCGGCAGATTTTCTTTTATTGTTAATTTGGTTAATCCTTGGATAGTTTCATCCAATGCCGATGTGGCTCTGACAATAATCGGTCGTGAGGACATCGAATTTGGCTTTGGCGTGTATATTCCATCCTCGGAAATATCCACCTTTGATGTTTCGTTTGTTCCCCATATAACCGACTTTGAAGCATTCTCCGGCTGGACTTCGACATAAAACTGAATTGATCCGCCGATCCCCACTGTCGTGTTTGCCGGATAGATCGTGATTTTCGTCGGAACAATCTCCTTAACGGTCATTTTGCATTCTCCGAAAGCATCAGGATTGTCAACAGACCTGACATAGACAGAAGCCTTACCTGAGGAAACAGCAGTAAATATTCCATCCTGATCGATCGTAACAACATTTTCATTCGAACTGCTCCATGTCACATCCTGATTGGCAGCCCAGATCGGGTTTATGCTGTAGGTCAGTTTGTTGGAATATCCCGGGGGAACGCCTGTCAGCGTTGTACTGCCGATTTTCACCGTCTTCACCCCTGTTTGAGAGGCTTCATTGGATTCCGTATATATAAATATCATGGATCTAACCTTGACTCCCGCCGTTGATTCTATTGTGACATTTTGCATGTCGGCCTCAGAAATCTCGGCCAACACCGGAAAATACAGATATGATCCGTCGCGGGTGGATATCCTGACCGGATCGGATTCATTGATGGATATGTAAGATTCCACCCGATTTGTTCCCTTATAAAGCTGCGATGCGTAAAGGATCACTCTGCACACCTGATGGGATGCAGATTTTTCGAACGAGAATGTGAGTTTCCCGCCCTCATTTTCATTGCCGAGGACCAGATCATAATCACGATAGCAATTCTCAGCCGAGATGATGGAGTTGACCGATGCCCCTCCTTCTTCGCGATTAAAGAAGTCATAGACATACGTACTGTTTAGCTTGCCGCTTGAACTGTTTTTGCTCAGACACGACACTTTCAGCGGGGCATAGACTTCTTGCGCGCTGGCAATAAAAGCGGAGATAATAAATGCTGTGATTGCATTTACTATGCGGAAAACATGTTTGTGCATACGGAATAGTTGTTAAATAGTAATTGTATTGCATAATTGTCTCATTGCAGCATGCTGCGTTACAAATTTCGTTATTTTTACATAATCTCACAAACTTTTCAATCCTTTTTCTGCATAAAATTCACATTTTCTTCTCATTTCTTAATTTTTCAAGAATTTAAAACGCTGAAACACTTTTCGTTTGTCAGTTCCATCATTCAGCCAAATCACGCCTTTATTGTCATGGTAAGGCTTGTTCATACATTCAGAGAGAGTTATTTCCCACCAGCCGTTGCGACGTCCATTCTTTCGGATTAAAATGCCTTTCTCGACAAGGGTTGAGGTTATGCGTTTAACGGTAGATGCCGATTTCTTTATTGTCTTCGCGATATCTGTTTGTGTTATTTTGGGGTTAGCTTCAATGACTTTTATGACGGCAAGTTCTTCCAAAGTGCAATCTAAAGTATCAGATTAAGACTTTGAAGGACTGTCGTTGATACTTTGGGCTATAGAATTTGGAAGTGATGCTCCAATAAGCATATCTCGGTTACGGAGTTCATTCTTTTCACCGAGAATAACGTTGCGTAGGAATTTTTCGACAAATTCAGTCGTTGGTGTGATATTCAATCCTTTGTATGAGGCTCTCACGAGGGCATTGAGGAAATACCATGAATGTTCTTTGAACATATCGTTGGTTGCCGGAATACCCATTGAACGAAGATACTTTATAAGGAATACCGCAGTT
>CAYTLU010000475.1:0-4836 GCA_964438665.1 uncultured Bacteroides sp. | reverse complement strand
AAGCCCCAGCTCCTTTTTGAGGAAATTGAGGCTGTGGTCGTTATACTCCGGCTTGCGGATGCGGGCGATGGTGTGGGCGGCGCCCATGCGCCCGGCAATAAAGCAGCTGAGCATATTCTGCTCATCCGATCCGGTGGCGGCAACGAACAGATCCGCCTTGGCGACGCCAGCCTCCTCCAGAGGCTCGCAGTCGGCGCCGTTGCCGCACACCCCCATGACATCGTAGATGTTGGTGATCTCCGCCAGCACGGCGGGATCGCTCTCTACGGCGGTGACGTTGTGCCCCTCGGCCACCAGACTGGCCAATATGGTGGTGCCGATCTTACCGCATCCTACAACGATAATGTTCATAACACTTTCTTCTCCGTTCTGCCGTATTGGCGGCACACAGTGAGTCGGTCACCGCCGGCAGGGCAGCCGACGGTGACACTCCTTGGGTATTGTAACACAGTTTTTTCCTCTTTGCAACTGCGTTTTATTCCCGGGACGGTGTCAAGCTGTTGTAGGATTTTTTTGAAACGAACGCAAGAAGTGGCAGCGCAGATGACGGCGAGGGTCAAGGGTGATACGAGCGGCGGAGCCGCCCTTGACCCTCGCTGCCATTTGTGCAGCGCGGAAGACAATGCGGCTGTCCCCGGTTTGCGGCTTTACATGGTCTTCGCCTGCGTCCACATGGGGCACCGGCACCTTCCTGCGCACTACGGCTTCCGCTGCCGTATCCGGCCCAATTTCCTCCTTTTCAAAGAATTTCTCAATCTCTTTTGTTATGGAGAAAAAGCGCTCACGATCCGTTTGTGAACGCGGACAACTCAAAAAGTGTATAAAAAGCCAAGCTTTTTCATTTTCAGACTATGAGGAGGCTTATTTGTACTGTATTAAAATCGACAATTCTCTTACAAATCATACATTTTTCCATAAAATGTATTGCAAAAAGCTCAGTATTATGCTATAATATGTTACGTAATTTTGGGTTGTTCTAAATGTTTACAACATAATACCGATTGTGTTGTGCATTTTAGACGCTAAAACAGGTTGTTTTCGCCGTTTGAATTACGGCTTTTATTTTGACCCTTAGTTCTCAAGAAGTTGCGAATTCTGTTTAAGTTCATAGCAAATGACGGTAAACACTGTGGGAGTATTTCATTAACAGAAATGACAGAGCCTTAGGCAGATGGGTGAATAATGAGGATAAGTTATAAAAAACTTTGGATATTATTAATCGAAAAAGACATATCTCCGGCAACACTCAGAAAAGACTTAAATATCGCAACCGGCACGATGACGAAAATGCGAAAAAATGAAGAGGTTGCCCTTTCTGTGCTCTTGCGCATCTGTGAATACCTGAATTGCAATATCGGCGATATATGCGATGCGATAAAAGAGAACAACACCATATAACCGTATTTGGAGGAAGCAATATGCCGTTTTGTACGGACTGCGGCATCCGGATCGCAGATAATATCAAGTTCTGTACGAACTGCGGTGCAGCAGTAAATCACAATAACACCCACTCCCAAAACAATAGAGAGACAGTTTATGAGGGGAAAATACATAAATGCCCGAACTGCGGTGAATTGCTTAACGCATTTGTTGCGTGCTGTCCTTCTTGCGGATATGAATTGAGAGGACGAATGGCGGCTGATTCTGTTCAGTCATTTTATAACGACCTAAAGCGAGCGCAAACAACAACACAAAAGGATCCTATAATTCGGAATTTTCCCATTCCGAATACAAAAGAGGACATCATTGAATTTATGATATTGGCCTCCTCCAACATTCTCGGAGAGGATGATCAGGATATTTATGAGGCGTGGCTTGCCAAGTTTGAACAGGCTTATCAAAAGGCACAGCTACTATTCAGCGGTGATCCCGACTTTGCAAAAGTACGGCAAATCTATGATAACTGTCAAATCAATATTGATGCCGAAAAGCAGCGCAAGATCAGTAGATTTACCGCAGACGCGGTAATACGCAATATTGCTGTCTGCATTGGGATTGCGTTGATGATTGCAGCAGTGATAATCGATCGAACCGGGGGCAACGCACCGTTGATGGAAATTGTCTCCTACATTGTCCTTATTGCTTCTGCCGCAAGCCTTTTCAAGCGTGGTGCTTCTGTAATTGATTATATGGTGGGTGCGGCAAGCGGCCTTTTGATACTGCTGCTATCCATTATGCTGCTCAATGGCTCAATGGGTCAATTGTGCGGGGGAATTGTCCTGATCATCGCTGCAGTTAATTATTTCAAAAGCTTAAGCAAATCCTGAATAATCTACGGCTACGCCTTAAAACACCGCTTGGCGGTTCATTTTCTCTGCGGCTGCGTTGAGCGTGAGCGCGCTCTGAAAATGCTCGAAATACGACAGTGTTTCTGCGTTTTTTGCCTTGCTGCAGAAAGAATTCCTCGCCGGTCAGCATTTTAGAATGAATCAGAGTTTCCTTAAATCAATCGAAAAAACAGGAGGAATGCACATGTCTCTTTTCGGAAAGTCAAAAGCAGGCGGATTTATGGATGAGATTCGTTGCGATGAACCGTCCTATCTGATTTGGAAATGGCATCCGTCAGGCTCACAGCAAGGGAACAACAATCGTGAAAATGCAATTCGTTGGGGTTCATCCCTGCGGGTAAAGGACGGCGAGGTTGCCGTATTCGTTTACCGTCAAAATGACGATGCAATGCAGGATTTTATTGTCGGGCCATTCGACAAGAAAATAGAAACAAACAACTTTCCTGTACTTGCAAGTATTGTTGGTCTGGCTTATGCCGGCGGCACGCCGTTTCAGGCGGAAGTATATTTTATCAACCTCGCAAACATCATTCAGGTGAAATTCGGCGTACCTTTTTTTGATGTATACGATCCGAGATTTCTTGATTTCGGCGTTCCGGTAGCAGTTCGAGGAACAGTCAGTTTCAAAATCAGCGATTACCGTGAGTTTATTCGGTTACATAGGCTTAACACATTCAATTTGGAGGATTTTCAACGACAAATTCGTGATGCGGTAAGCCGATATGTAAAAGACACCGTGACAAACGCACCTGCCGCACACAATATTCCGGTTATTCAGCTTGAAAGCAAAACCGCACAGATCAATGATGCAGTCGAATATGATATCGGACAACGCTTAAAAGAAAGCTTCGGTGTTACTGTTTCAGGCGTGGATATCGGCGCTATTGAAATTGATAAACAGAGCGAAGGATATCGTCAACTAATGGCGGTAACTAAAGATTTAACAACAGCCAAAATGCAAGCTGAAACCGTAGATTATGTTGATCGGTTGCGTATTCAGCGTGAAGAAGGTCAATATGCACAGCATAAGCAGACACAGTCAGCAAATATCGGCGCATTTCAGGTTGAAAAACAGACTGAGGTCGGCGTTGCCGGAGCGGAAGCACTCGGTCATATGGGCAAAAACGGTGCCGGCGGCGTTGATTTAGGCGGCGGTGGCGCAGAGTTTAATCCCGCTGCTATGATGGCAGGAATGGCTGTCGGCGGTGCCGTAGGACAGAATATCGCCGGAACAATGAACGGTATAATGACTGGAATAAATCAGCCGCCTGCCGTGGGAGCAATGTCGCCTCCGGTTCCGACCGTTGCTTATCACATAGCCGTGAACGGTCAAGCAACCGGCCCTTACGATATGAACGCACTTTCCGGAATGGTTCAAAACGGACAATTGACCGCCGCAACCCTTGTATGGAAAAGCGGAATGGCGGCGTGGTGCCGAGCAGAAACAGTAGATGATTTGAAAGAAATGTTTGAAACAGGAATGCCGCCCATCCCACCGACTGATCTTTAAGCAGAGCGCTCAGGGCAACACCGCACCATTCCCGGCAATCGCCTGGACGGCACACCTGCCTGCATCGGTTCCGCCAAAGCGCCCCAATTCCCTTGGCAATCGATATACGATTACCTGCGGGAACTGGTACGCTCTGACGAAAAATCTGACGACGCAATTGTACCGTCAGAATTGCGCGGTATTGCCTTATTATAAAATATTAACAAAAGAGAGGAGAACGAAAGATGAAATGCAGTCAATGTAATACAGAGTTTGAAGGAAAGTTTTGCCCCGAATGCGGAGCAAGAGCGGAGGAGGCAACTCCGACAACACCTCCGCCGATTCAGCAATCGACCCAGCCACAAGGACAGGCTGTTTCCCCGGTGCAAATGAATACAGCACCCGCGAAAAAACCCAAGAAACCGAAAAAGGCGATTTACAAGAAATGGTGGTTCTATGTTCTTTTGGGCATTGCAGCCGTTGCGGTTATCAGCTCAATTTGCGGCGGCAGGGGCAGTCGGGGTGAGAAAATCGAATGGTCGAAGGTAGAACTGAATGAGCAGTTTCCGGAACCGCCCTCCGACAAAGGCACCCTCTATGAAAATTCGAATGAAGAATTTTTGGCTTCTCTTGATGGCGTTACAGAAGACCAGTACAACGATTATTTGGATGCCTGTATTGATAAGGGCTTTACAATCGATGCAGACAAATCCTCATATTCTTACAAGGCATACAATTCTGACGGGTATTCTTTGGATATGAGCCATATCGAAAATAGCCTTTCCATTACGCTGAAAGCGCCGATGGAGCTTGGAAGTATCACCTGGCCTGCAAATACGGTTGGTAATTTGTTACCCGCCCCGAAGTCCACAACCGGAAGCTTTTCCTATGAACACGATGACAGCTTCTTCGTGTATGTCGGAGACACCAGCAAGGCTGATTATGACCAGTATGTTGCGGATTGTTCCGCTAACGGCTTTACCGTTGATTATGACAAAGGAGATACATACTATCGTGCTGATAATGCAGATGGCTATCATATTTCTTTGGAGTATGAAG
>CAYTLU010000474.1:0-4417 GCA_964438665.1 uncultured Bacteroides sp. | reverse complement strand
GGTGTGACAATGAATCCCCGGTTAAACAGCTTCCCATCGTCTTTGACCACAAGGCTTCCGCATATTGCCATGTCACGCCGGTCGGAGATGGCGCATAGGCGTGTCAGGATGCGGTCGCTCTGTTGTGCGATCTTGTCAAGCAGTCCGATGTCGGGGGTGAATCCGGAATTGAACATTTCAGGCAGCACTGCCAGCCCGGTGTCTGCTTCCAGACTCTCAATCCGTCCGGCGACATGCTCAAGATTGATGTCGCTGTCAAATGGAGCTATGTCGATCGGCAATAGGGCCGCTTTAAGGTCTTGTGACGGCATTTGGCGTAAGTCTCTGAATTGGATGAACAAATGGATTCCGCTCAGTCTGCGGTGAATTTCTCAGGATATTTCCCTGAAAAGTGTCGGTAGAAGTCCTTGATCTTGCGCATGTCAGATTCCGTATCGGCTGATGCATGGAATGTGTGTTGTATGGAGATGGTTTTTGTGGCGAAGTCAATCGCGCCCAACACAATCGGGACATCGGCCATGCGGGCTATATGGAGGAATCCGGATCGCCAGTTTTCGGTGCGGCTTCTTGTGCCTTCCGGAGTGATAGCAATGGCAAGACGCTCCGATGTCATGAACCGCTCTACCAGCGAATCAACCAATGACGAGTTTTTATGTCTTGGAACAGGAATCCCTCCCATAGCTTTGAAAATGCAGCCTAGCGGAAAGAAAAACCAGGAAGATTTCATCAGGAAGCCCGCCTTCCGCCCAATTGCGGCATAGGCCAGCTTGCCTAGAATAAAATCCCAGTTGCTGGTGTGGGGAGCGACACAAATAATGCATTTGGGATAGTCGGGGACAGTGATATCCACTGTCCATCCGGCCATCCTCAATATCTGTTTGCTAAGCCATTTCATGTGGTGAATTCGGTTAGCCCGGATCAGTCGTTGGCCGCCTGTTTGTTGATTTCGCGCTGTGATTGCGGGATAGCTTTGTTAAGATCATCAACAATTTCCTGTAAGCCCTTGTTGAATTCTTCGTGGAATTTCTTGTAGGCCAGACGGAAATATGAGCGGGCGGCTTTGTAGTAATCAGCTTTTGACTCAAAATCTGCGGGAGTCCTGTCGAAAGAGAATGTTGCGTTTTTGATTGATTTCTCCTGAAGGTCGGCTGTGCGGAATATCAGATCATTGAGTGTCTCGGCATCTGTGCCGGCTATACATTCGCGTGTGAGGATTATTTCCAGAGCGACGTCGCCGCATGTATATTTGATCTGTTTTTTGAGGTTACGTTTGTTAGCCATGATATATGTTTTTTATGATTAATGTTTGTTGTCAAGAAGGAATCGCCTTACGGCGGGGAACAATGAAGGCAAAGTCGGTTCGGCCGGTGCTTTCCATTGCTCCGTTTTAGGGGCTGTTTCCGGTATGATGACATCGCTGCCAAGCAGCTTTTCAAGCTGAACGGCATATTTTGCCGGATGGGCTGTAGCAAAGAATATGCCTGTCTCTCCATCTGTCATGCTCTCTTCCAAGGCGCGGCATGCCATAGCCGTGTTGCGATCCATGACATAGTTTTTAGTGCGGTATGTATCGACTATCTGCCGGGCAATCTGGGAGTCGTTGAATGTGTGACATTCAATCAGCCCGGCCATTGAGGGATTGTTTTGCATAAATGCGTTGATGCGTGCAAGATTGGTGCTGAGGGCTTTGCTGTTGAACGTGTTGACGGCAAGCTGCCCGCTGGCTATGCTGCCCCAAAGACGTTCGTTGCTATGGCCTGCTGCAAGAATCCTGTCGATCGGCAGCCCCATCTGATAGGAAAATAGCGCAGCCGTCAGGTTGCCCAGGTTGCCGCATGGGGTGGCTATCGCGATTTTCCTTGGTTTTCCCACTTCGTCCAGCAGTCGGGCGTAGGCGTGGAAATAGTAGAATGTCTGAGGCAAGAGGCGTGCTATATTGATTGAGTTGGCGGAGGTGATGTTAAGATGCCTGTTCAATTCGGGATCGGTGTAGATTTCTTTCACAATCCGTTGGCAGTCATCAAAACTTCCCCGGATGCTTACCGGTATGATGTTTGGCGCGGGGGATCTGAATGATTCCTGTGGCACTCGCAGCATGCGCCCTTTGGGATGGAATATATAGACGTTGACATTTTTTATGCCGGCGAATCCATGACCGACGGCGCATCCAGTGTCGCCTGAAGTAGCCACAAACACGTTAAGCTCTTTGACGCCGGACTGCTCCATCAGGTGTTCCACCACTCTTGCCATGAAGCGTGCGCCGACATCTTTGAATGATCCTGTCGGTCCATGAAACAGTTCGAGAGCAAACATGTTGTCGCTCAGCCTGACGAGCGGGATGGGAAAAACGAGGGTTTCTTTGACAATGTTGTTAAGGGTCTCCGGCGCGATGTCAGTTCCGAACATTGATGTCGCAGCAATGTAGGCAATGTCGGTCAGCGACATATCCTGAATGTTTTTGAAAAGAGCCTGCGGGATAAGCGGAATTCTGTCGGGCATATATACTCCTCCATCGGGAGCTATGCTTCGGAGGATGGCTTCCCGGAGACTGACGGGATGAAGCGGATTGCTAGTGCTGTAATATTTCATGTCGCAAAAACGGCTGCATTTGTCATTAGCAAAGATAGTCTTTTAATCGTGGAAAGTCAATAGCCATTTGCTAAAAAACGATAAAAACAGATAAATGGACTAATTAGAATAATTGATTCCGGTCAGTTGTAAGGCCGGTTAAAATTATCGGGAAGAGTTGCCCCTCGAATTCCGGAAATTCGATTGCAGCCCCAAAAGCCTTGGGGTTAATATGTGTTATACATAGTTAATATATATATATATATATGGAAGTGGCGGTTTGTCTTTTAATTATTTATGTTTAACTTGCGAAATGAACCGATTATTTATAAAACCATGAAAAATGAATACGAAATGAGAACGAAACTTTTATTTGGGGCTATTGCTGCAACATTTGCATTGCTTGTGGGCGCGGCATGCGATGACAATGCGGATGGGATGCCATCAGAGGAGATAGAGCCGCTTACTGAGAATCTGAGACCGGTGCTTATGGATGGGAAAAAATGGATAACCGAACATGCATTTTCAACCTCTTTTGTCGATGATTATATTGATACTGTAATCGTTGATGGAGATACTCATTATGAGGACTATGAAGCAAAAACGGTAAAACGTCTGCGGGGCGATGGCAGTGAATATGGCGGTTTACAGGTGATGAGGGAGGAGGACGGCAAGGTGTATCAGTTTATGGATATAGAAGGCGGTTATGATGAAGATTTCAAACCGTTGAGATATAAATTCTATGGACTTCAGTATGATCTGAACGCGCAATGTGGCGACACGATAGGCCCATATTATAGCGAGGTCATAGTGGTCAGCCGTGGCACTATCCTGCTCATGAACAAGATGCGTCGGGCAGTAAAGGTGTACTGCAATTTTTATAGAGGTGAGTATCAGTATGATTATTGGGTTGAAGAGATAGGCCCGCTTTTCAGAGGCGTTCCGGACTATACGATAGTACGACCTACCGGTCATCCGGTTAAGTATAGACGACTGTTGGAATGTTATGATGGCGATAAGAAAATATATGATTATCGCGAGTTCAATGAAGATTTATATACTCCGATGGAGGTGTTCGAAGACTTTGTCCCGGGAACATACGGAGAGTAGGCCGTAATGATTGATAAACAAGAGGCTGTGGCGAAACCACAGCCTCTGTTATCTAGTACTCGAAGTGGGACTCGAACCCACACAGCCGCAATGGCCAAAGGATTTTAAGTCCTTCGTGTCTACCATTCCACCATTCGAGCAACTTTTTGAAAAATCTGTTGCGCCTCTGCGCTGATTTGTCGTGCAAAGATAGCTAATATTTCTGAAATATCAACTTAATCCGGCCGGGTGTGATTGATTTATCTCCGGATATATGCATAGGGAGGCATGGAATTCCCTACAAAGACGGCATATTTCTCCAGCCCATATTTCATTTTCAAAGCGTCGCCGCCGGTTGGCGTTCCCATAGCGTAGAGATTGTATGTGCTGTGACATTCCGGACACTTGACAATGCCCGCGATTTCTGATTCGCTGTCGATATGCACTCTTATCTTCGGGTCGCGCTCCACCGGACAGGCCAGATCATAGGCCAGAAACTCTCCGTTGGGGTCGCATACCAGAAGCACGCCCCCGAATCCGGTGTATTGCGCCACGGTGTATGGGAAATTGACCGGAAGCCCTTCTTGACGGTTGAATATTCTGGTCTGGTTTGCACCGGTCACTCCGTAAAGCTGCCAGTCGCCAATGGTGTTGAACAGAATGTTGACATTGGCGGCGGGAATACGGTTGTCATCGATTTCATCACAGCCGCATAGACCGGCCGTTGCGATAATGGCCGATAATAACGGCCACAGGACTT
>CAYTLU010000473.1:0-4184 GCA_964438665.1 uncultured Bacteroides sp. | reverse complement strand
TGAAATAGACACCGATAAAACTTTTGACATATGAAAACCGCCTTTGAAGAATACAACCAAATAGTCGCCTCCATACCCGACCATATCCAACAGGAGGTTGATATGCAAATGGCCGTGTCTAATCGTATCTACGAACTTATGACTGAAAAAGGTCTGACTAAGTCGGAGTTTGCCCGTGCCATTGGCAAGCGGCCATGCGAGATTTCCAAATGGCTTAGCGGTCAACATAATTTTACGATTAAGACACTTGCATTGCTTTCATCGTTTTTCGGCGTTCAGCTGTTTCACGTATAGCACACGGATTCATAACCGCATAATGGGGTTGTGAATAACTTCCCAAGTACCGAGAAATTCAATGGTGTAGCGATTCAGTAACCAATTCTTTATGATAATAATCTCTAAACCATAAACTATAAACCGCGCCGGTGGAGCGGCACAAATCAGATTTGATACCCCAATATCCGGTAGGGGAGATCTGGCTAAACAGGAGATTAAAAAAGGAGAGGGGCGGTCAGCAGTCGGGTGTCAGGCCGGCGGCCAGAAGAGCTTCGCGACGTTCGACACACGTGCCGCAGCGTCCGCAATGCTTGGCTCCGCCCTTATAGCAAGAGTATGTCAGCGAGTAATCGACGCCCAACGCCACCCCGCGGCGGGCGATGTCGGCTTTTGTCAGATTGGTGTAGGGAGCGCGCAACTCGACATGGTCATAAGTTCCTTCACCTATGGCCGCGCCCATTGCCCTGACAAAATTTTCGCGGCAGTCAGGATAGATGGCATGGTCTCCGCCGTGGTTAGCAATCATGACAGCTTTCAGCCCCCGACTTTCGGCAAGTCCGGCAGCAACGGCAAGCATAATGCCGTTGCGGAATGGGACCACCGTCGATCGCATGTTTTCATCCTCATAATGCCCTTCGGGAATTGCCTCAGCTCCACTCAGGAGCGAACTTTCAAAATACCGTCCCATGAACGCCAGATCAATCTCTACAAGCTCGATTCCAAGCCGGCGACAATTCTCACGCGCACAGGCAGCCTCCCGCGCATTATGATTCGCCCCATAATTGAAATTCACCGCCAAGGCGATACGGTCTTTATATTCATGCAGCATTGTCGTGGAGTCCATACCACCCGACAACACCAATATTGCATCTTTCTCCATAGGTCACCATCTGTTAGAATTCATTGCGAAAAGCGGCCAGCATGCGCGCCTTGACCATTTCCTGATGTTCAGCATCGCCATAGTTGGCAAAAGGATAAATTGAAATGCCGCCACGCGGTGTGAACAGCCCGATCACTTCAAGATAACGCGGATTCATCAGACGCACGAGATCTTTCATGATGATATTGACGCAATCTTCATGGAAGTCACCGTGGTTTCGGAAACTGAAAAGATACAGTTTCAGGCTCTTGCTCTCAACCATATCCTCACGAGGAATGTAGTTGATGATTATCTTGGCGAAATCCGGCTGCCCCGTTTTCGGACAAAGCGATGTGAACTCAGGACATGTGAATGTCACGAGATATTCGTTTTCCGGATGTTTGTTCTTGAATGTCTCCAGAATCTCCGGGGCATATTGCGTAGGGTATTTCACTCCGTTATTTCCAAGCAGGCTCACGCCCTGCAACTCTTCATCATTTCTCATATCTGCTTATTTTCCGGCAAAAATACAAAATCCGGAGGCTACTGACAATAGGCCATGCCGACTATTGCGCGGATTCGAGAAGCTGCTGATAGAGCTGAAGTATCTGGCGGCCATAGTTCGGATTCATGGCCCAACGGTTGCTGAGATCATTCCAGTTAGGGGCTATTCCGCGCGTCACGAGCGAAAAACGAGGGTCAAGCAACTGTTCGCCTTCAGGAAGAGGATGCTTGCATGCATAAGCATAGAGATGCTGTATCTGGGCGGTGACGCCCTGCTCCACGGTCTCAAACGAACTTCCGGTCTTGCCGCGCTGCGTGACTCCAAGTCCACAATAGTTGTGCTGATCCGGCTTCACGGCCGTCCCATCGGCAAACCTGAACCAGCCTGTCTCGATAATAGCCTGACACAACGCGACATCTCCACGTATGCCATAGCGGTTGCCAACCACAAGGAACGCTTCCGCCACCTCGACAGGAAAATCCTTGTTATGGCGGCGGACAAAACGGCACAACACCTCGGCATCGGTTATTGCCGGCCGGCCGAATATCGGACTCAACGGCAATTCTCCGTCCGGCCGCAGACTGTCCGCCGGATTCTCCGCAGAGTTGAATGTGCTGAATGTGGCAGCCGTGTCCCCTTCCAGATGATGTCCGTGAGAAGAAGAATAATCCGGCTCCCATATACTGAACTCATCATGGTCCGATGCAACAGTCGCGACTTTAGGCGCAGACGCATACAGCACCGCCACTCCCAACAGGAGAAACGCATATACAGCCGATAGACGCAGAGTATTCATCTCTGCAAAAATAAAACATCCTCAAAAAAATTCCAAAGGAATTAAATAAATACGTATCTTTGCAAAAATCTCATCACATTTTAAGTTCCTGATTCACCATGAAACTGACTGAAAAAAAGTACTATCCCTGGATTGTAGTCGCGCTGCTTTGGGTGGTTGCGCTGTTGAATTATATGGATCGGCAGATGCTATCGACAATGCAAAGCAATATCGCACAAGATATTAAAGCCTTGCAAAACGCCGAAGCATTCGGCGCGCTGATGGCAATATTTCTGTGGGTTTATGGTATTGCAAGCCCCTTTTCAGGAGCTGTTGCCGACCGCATAAGCCGCAAATGGCTCATAGTCGGTTCGCTTGGCGTATGGTCAGGCGTAACTTATGCGATGGGGTATTGCTCTGATTTCCATGAACTGATGTGGCTTCGCGGCATTATGGGTGTAAGCGAGGCGCTTTATATTCCATCGGCTCTATCGCTTATCGCCGATTATTTCACCGGCAAAGGGCGCTCGCTTGCAATCGGGCTGCACATGACCGGCCTGTATTGCGGTCAGGCATTGGGTGGATTCGGAGCATTGGTGGCCTCAACCTGGTCATGGCAATCAACGTTCCATTGGTTTGGCATTGCCGGAGTTGCCTACGCCATATTGCTGATATTCCTGCTTCACGAAAAAGAAGGGCATGGCGTTGCGACAGCTCCGCTTAAGGGCTCGCCTGAAAAGAAAGTCAAATCAGAGTCGATGGTGCGCTCACTGGTTTTCGTGTTCAGCAATGTTGCATTCTGGGTCATCCTGTTCTTCTTTGCATCCAGTTCCGTGCCGGGATGGGCAACCAAGAACTGGCTGCCGACGCTGTTCCAGGACAATCTCGGCATCTCAATGGAATGGGCCGGACCGATGGCCACGCTGACCATTGCCGTTTCAAGCTTCATCGGTGTGCTTGTCGGAGGTCCGATCAGCGACCGCTGGGTTCGGCGCAACATACGCGGACGCATCTACACAAGCGCAATAGGTCTGGCAATGATGATACCATCGCTTGCTTTGATAGGCTTGGCTCACAATGCCGTATTTTCGATTCTTGCCGGTCTTATATTCGGCATTGGCTACGGCATGTTCGATGCCAACAATATGCCGATACTCTGTCAGTTCGTTTCCTCACGGCAACGCGCAATGGCATATGGGTTCATGAACTCAGTCGGAGTCATCATGGGAGCTGTGACAACGCAGTTGCTTGGAGGGCTTGCCGAATCAGTCGGTCTCGGTATCTGTTTCACAATGATGGGTGGTCTGCTGCTGATTGCGCTTGCATTGCAGTTGCTTGTCCTACGGCCAAAATACGATGACAAAGACCGCGAGTTTGATTCCACCCTCCCCGCCGCCGACACCTCCGAAGCATAGCTTCCGCCATCAACCCAAACAAAATACTACATTAAAACTTCCCAAGAACCGGTCTTGTTACTGCCAATCCGTCTTATCGCGCCATTCGCTTTTAATGCTGCAATAAGTCTGTCAACTTTACGAGGCGAGAAACCTGTTTTTTCAGCAATCTGACTGACTGTTATTCCGTTATCGTCTTGAATCAATGATAAGACGGTTCTCTCATCATCCGATTTTATAACGCCATTTATAACGCCATTTATAACGCCATTTATAACGCCACCTGTCTTCTTTTGCCGCGACAAGACATTGGCCGATAAAGGATATGTAACTGTCGAAATAAGGGTATCACTTTCAAAGACTACATCTTTCCTC
>CAYTLU010000472.1:0-10216 GCA_964438665.1 uncultured Bacteroides sp. | reverse complement strand
CCAAAAGGATTCGAGATTTCAGCAATCAGAGACCGCACACTAAGAATCTCAGCATCTGACAGCGACATTCCCGCATAAGTGCGGACAGACCGGCGACACATTATTATATCAGACAACGAATCCATAGCCATCTCACGTTTTGCCAGAAAGCCGGACTATTCGTCAATCGAATAGTTGAGGAACCGCACAAACGGATGAAGCACCGAGAAAAGTTCAGATGCTTTTTCGGGCCAGTCAGGAGTGAGAAAGAACTCGCGGCTGCATGGAAGATACTTGCCATAGTTTGTCATGCGCAGATAGAACGCCTGCGGATGATTCCGATCCCACCCTTTAGGAATAGTCTTCAACGATGATGAACACCATTCGGGGTATATCCGCTTCATTTCCGGCGAATCGACAATCTCGTTCCATTCCTCAATATTGTCAACAATCGCATGACGCAATTTCCGGAGCATTTCCGGAGTCGGGCACCATATACCTCCATAAAGACCCTGTTCAAAATTGATCATGCCACCCACAGAGATATAATATCCCGCGTAAGGACTTTTACGACCATTCCGGCATATCGCGGCTGAAAAGAATGTTTTATATGGAGTTTTGTCTTTTGAGAAGCGGGTATCACGATATATGCGGTAGGCGCATTGCCGCGCCGTTTGAGCAGAAAGCGACGAATCCCATCCCGACATGAGACCAATCATGCGGTCGATATCTGCCAGCCACAGTTCTCGCAACCGGTCGTAGTCCGGACGGTGTTGTTCAAACCACGGACGATTGTTGTTTTCGGCAAGCGCGTCAAGAAAATCGAATAGCTCCTTTATATAATACATCTCACCATCATTTTATATCCTCCCACTCGGCATCGACAATCTGCTGATCATCGGCAGCAGTCGATTGGTATGTCTTATGTGCATCGGGAGCGGGTTCCGCCTCCGATGCCGCAGCCTTTACATCCTCCCATTCGACATACTCGCCCTCATCGCGATATATTTTCTTTGCGGGTTTGGCATGATCCCATCCCGACTTTCTCTGCCGGGAAGAAGATGACTGCTTCGCATCCTTTCCGGACTGCGCACCGGAGAACTGATCATACATGTCACGAGCATGCTGCTGCAACTTTCTGATGGTCCACCACCGCAAAAGTTTCCAAAGAAGCCAGAAACAAAATATGACTAAAAAAAATGTCATCATAACTGAAAATTAGAGCTTAAAATAAGTCTGTTTCATGCCTGAATATAAACAATTCTCCGCATCCCCGGGTTCACGCAATGCTCATCCACGAGTCACGGTTATCTTCACCATCGACAAGAAGATATAGGCGATGATTGTCCACATTAGCCCTGTCAGTCCGAAACATGCCACCAGCGCGATGGCCGCCACAATAATAATATAGCGCTGAAGATTTTCCAGCAAGCGGAAATTCTTGAATTTAAGCGAGAACATGTGAAGATTGCTTACCATCATCAACGACATCCCGACAACAAGCACGGCCATAATCCAATTCTGAGGATAGCCGGACTCCATGAACCAACTGACAAGACCGATCCAGAAAATGGCGCCGGCAGGAATCGGAAGTCCGATAAACGATGTTGCCTGACGGTCATCAATATTAAACCGGGCCAAGCGCAACGCTCCCATCACCGGAATCACAAGGGCAAAGAACGCCCACGGAGACAGCGGAGACTGATTGGCGAGACCGACAACGTTGAACATCAACATTGCCGGAGCGACACCAAAGCTAACGAGATCGGCCAAGGAATCCAACTCCTTGCCCAAATCGGAATACGCTTTAAGCAAACGCGCAGCCGCGCCATCGCAGAAGTCAAACAGGGCAGCCGCACCAATACACACGAACGACCACTGGTAGCCTTTAAGGCAACCTATATCGTTTCCAAAATGGAATGCAAAAATACAGGCCATAACGCCGGACAAAAGATTGAGACACGTTATAGCGTTAGGAATGTTGTTTTTTATTCGGGTAAACATTGCAAAGGTTAGTCTAAGAATGATTTTACGGTTTCGGGGCAAGGCGCGCCACTTCGGTCACACCACCCTGAGTCTTGTCGCCAATCTTGACATAGATCTCCGTGTCAAGCGGCAAGAATATGTCAACACGCGAACCGAATTTGATGAACCCCAAGTGCTCCTCAATCGAGCAGCGTTCGCCCGGCTCTGCATAGGTGACTATCCGGCGCGCTATTGCTCCGGCCACCTGACGGACCAGAATTTCCTGACCGTTATCGGCACGGATAACCACCGTGCTGCGTTCGTTTTCAGAGCTTGATTTCGGCAGATAGGCCGACATGTATCGTCCGGCATGATGACGGACAAGAACAACTTCTCCATCAACAGGAAACCAGTTGGCATGGACATTGAACACCGACATGAACACCGACAACTGAATCACCTCGCGGTTAAGATATTCACTCTCAAAGGTCTTCTCCAGGGCAACAACCGTGCCATCGACCGACGACACGACCACATTTTCACGGCTTCCCCGAAAACGACGCCTCGGCGAACGGAAGAAATTCAGCACAAGCAGGAAAAGCACTAAAGAGATCGAAGAAAACACAATAGGAATCACTGACTGTCCGATAAACATCCAGCCAAGAATATTGATCACCACCAGCATCGCCGCCAGAATGACCAATATGTTCGTTCCTTCTCTGTGTATCTTCACTGTTTCGTTGCCATATACGCAACCTTCATGATATTATTGCGCATTACAATCTGCAAAGATAGCCATTTTTTTTATTTCCCTGACTTTTTTGACGCTTTCTTTTCAGGGCAATCCGTTTTTTGTGTTTTAGATGCGGCCTTGCGAACCTTTTTTATCTTACGCAGCACCTGAGCCGAGCGTGCCGGAAGATATAATTTGAGCCACTCCACGCCAAGCGGAGAATATAGCGGATCGGTCTGGGTGAAATGATGCACGTTGACATCAATATTCCCATAACCGCCAAACTGCGGGTCGTCGCTTGAAAGCACCACCTCATATTCTCCCGGAGGCGTCAGCACGCCATAGTCCGAAAACGATGCGGCCGGATTGAAATTAAACACGAATATCAGATCGCCTCGACCATAGGCAAGTATCTGGTCATCGTCCTTCTCCCACATTTTGACCACAGGGAGCGCCTGAAAATTATAAGTTCCGGAGATCAGTTCCACCATTGCATTGTCGAAATCATTGAGATACTGATACTTCAGATCCTTGCGATCCACCAGATCCCACTGACGGCGGGCATACTTATAACTCCAACCGTTGCCCTCGCGCGGGAAGTCGATCCATTCGGGATGGCCAAACTCATTTCCCATGAAATTGAGATAGCCGCCATTGATAGTGGATGCAGTTACAAGGCGGATCATCTTATGAAGCGCCATGCCGCGAGCAACAGTCATATCATCATCATCCACCATCATGTGCCAATACATCTTGTCATCAATCAGACGGAATATGACCGTCTTGTCACCCACCAAAGCCTGGTCATGGCTCTCGACATACGAAATTGTCTTTTCATCCGAACGCCTGTTTGTGAGTTCCCAGAAAATCGAAGTCGGATGCCAGTCCTCATCTTTCTTCTCTTTGAGCGTCTTGATCCAATAGTCAGGAATGCCCATTGCCATTCGATAGTCGAACCCGATGCCACCATCCTTTACCGGCACCGCCAGTCCGGGCATGCCGCTCATTTCCTCTGCGATGGTGATCGCCGACGGATTTATCTGATGTATCAGCAGATTGGCGAGCGAAAGATATGTGATAGCGTTCACATCCTGATTGCCATTATAGTAATCGCCATAGCCTCCGAAATCCTGCCCGAGTCCGTGATTCAGATAAAGCATGGATGTGACGCCATCGAAACGGAAGCCGTCGAAACGATATTCTTCAAGCCAATATTTGCAATTGCTCAAAAGGAAATGGATCACCTCGTTCTTGCCATAATCAAAGCAAAGCGAGTCCCACGCCGGATGCTCACGGCGTCCATCGCCATAGAAATACTGGTCATGGCTGCCATCGAACCTGCCAAGACCTTCGACCTCATTCTTAACGGCGTGGCTATGCACAATATCCATAATCACAGCAATGCCAAGTTCATGCGCGCGATCGATCAGCGATTTCAGTTCATCCGGCGTTCCGAAACGGCTTGATGCGGCAAAGAAACTCGACACATGATAACCGAACGAGCCATAATAGGGATGCTCCTGAATCGCCATGATTTGAATGGCATTATAGCCGTCAGCAGCTATACGCGGCAAAATATTGTCGCGGAATTCCACATAAGTTCCGACACCCTCACGATTCTGCGCCATTCCAATATGGCACTCATAGATCAACAGCGGTCGCGTGTCGGGATGGAAATCATTGACCTTCCACCGATATGCCGACTCCGGATCCCATACCTGAGCGGAAAACACAAGGGAATCTTCGGCCTGAACCACCCGCGTTGCATAAGCCGGGATGCGCTCACCTTCTCCTCCGGGCCACTCAACGATCAGTTTATAATGGTCGCCATGATGAATGTCGCCGGCAGGAATCGTCGCCTCCCAGACCCCACCGTCAAGCCGATGGAGCTGATAAAGAGCCATCCGCTGCCAATTGGAAAAATCGCCCACGAGAGTAATTGCAGTGGCATTAGGCGCCCATTCGCGGAACACCCAATCACCCGAAGCAGTCCGGTGGAGACCGAAATAATTATGCGCGTTGGCAAACTCGTCTAGTGTCGATTTGCCATTCCCGGTCAGCTCCTGCAATTTACGCACCACATCCCCATGCCGGCCCTCAATCGCATCAGCATACGGATCAAGCCAGGGGTCATTTTTTATAAGATTGAGCTTTGAGACACGCCGCTTGGGATTTTTATCCGTATTGACGGTTTTTGTCGCATTGTCTGATTTAGCAGATTTCCTGACAGGGCTGGAGGGTGATTTCTTTGCCATAATGGTTAGCGGTTATGAATTCATTATAACTACAAACTTAATGAAAATCCCTCGACAAAGGCAAACTTTTAACTATAATTCTGACCCACACCTTAAAAAATAATCAAATTATGGGAAAACACTTGCACCGGCAAAAAAAACTCATTACCTTTGCCCCGCAAAAAGCCCAGATGGCGGAATCGGTAGACGCGCTGGTCTCAAACACCAGTGGAGCAATCCATCCCGGTTCGATCCCGGGTCTGGGTACAAGAAAAAAAGCCAAGTGTTGAATCATCAATTACTTGGTTTTTTTGTTTATGTAACCCTTTTCAGCATTTCCCGGATCGGCAGGGACGTTCTACGGAAGGAAGAGAATGTCCGGAAGTCAAGCATTTTATTCCATAAAACAAGAAAATGTTTGCAAAAAGGAAGAAAAGCGCTTCTTTTTTACGACATAATCCCCTAAAAATTATTAAATTTGCAGCCTGATTTGTCATGGAGACCTCAACCCCTCCCACAAACCGGATAGTTAAAAAGCATACATATCTTTAACTATGAAGTTATTACAAGAAAAATTATCAAAGTACACCGTACCTCAGGAAGTAAAAGCGGCCGGTGTATATCCCTATTTTCGCGCCATTTCCAGCGAACAAGATCCGGAAGTGATCATTGACGGCAAAAAGGTGCTGATGTTCGGCAGCAACTGCTACACCGGTCTTGTCAACGATCCGCGCATCAAAGAAGCCGCCATCGAAGCGACACGCAAGTATGGAACAGGCTGCGCCGGCTCGCCGTTTCTCAACGGCACACTCGACCTCCACAAACAGTTGGAGGCACGCATTGCAGAATATATAGGGAAAGAAGATGTCATGATCTATTCGACCGGATTCGAGGTCAACCTCGGTGTTGTCTCGACATTGACCGGCCGTGAAGATTATATACTTTGGGATGAGCAAGATCATGCCTCGATCATTGAAGGTCGCCGCCTATCGTTCTCGCAATCGCTCAAATACAAGCACAACGACATGGCTTCACTCGAAAAGCAGTTGCAAAAATGCGACCCCGGCAAAGTGAAGCTTATCGTCACCGACAGCGTCTTCTCTATGGAAGGAGATGTGGCCGATGTCAAATCGATCACTGAACTGGCAAAAAAATACAATGCGTCAGTGATGGTCGATGAAGCACACGGCATAGGCGTGTTCGGCCCCGGCGGCCGTGGCGTTTGCCATCACGCAGGCGTGGCCGACGATGTTGACCTGATCATGGGCACATTCTCAAAGTCATTCGCATCTCTCGGCGGATTCATTGCAACCGACAAAGAAATCACGAACTATCTGCGCCACCACTCCCGCTCCTACATCTTCACAGCCAGCATCACCCCTGCATCAACCGCAGCTGCACTGACTGCGCTTGAAATCATGGAGAAAGAGCCGGAACGGCAGCAAGCACTCTGGGATGTCACCAACTTCGCTCTCGACGGATTCCGCAGCATCGGCTGCGAGATCGGCAAAACCTCGACCCCGATCATCCCGCTCTACATCCGCGACAACTACAAGACATTCGCCGTGGTTCACGATCTGCATGAAGAAGGCATCTTCGTCAATCCGGTTGTTTCGCCGGCCGTTGCTCCACACGACACACTCATCCGCTTTAGCCTCATGGCCACACACACCAAAGATCAAGTGGCTTATGCTTTAGAGAAAATCGAGAAAGTCTTCAAGAAATACGGTATTATCAAGTAAGCCATAACCCACAATTAAAATAGCAGAAAGACGGTGTGAACCCAATTCACATCGCCTTTCTGCTATCTATCTCACGCCTTATGGCATCACTTCCGTGATTTATCTGAATTTTTTTCTTAATAGATTTGCGACATTACAAGGCAAATTGCTAAATTCGCAACGTTAATCAACGAAATCAATATCAAATCTACATATGGTCTATAAATTCCGCTTAGTATCAGACGAAGTCGATAATTTCCGCAGAGAAATAGACATCGACGCAGACGCATCATTCCTGACACTGCGCAATGCCATCTGCGACTCGGTCAGTTTTGACAAAAATCAAATGAGTTCATTTTTCCTCTGCGACGACGGATGGGAAAAAGACAAAGAAATTACGCTTGAGGACATGGGCAGCGACTCATCAGAGGATGTCTATCTGATGGAGGAGTGCATCATCAGCGACTTCATAGAGGAAGAAGGGCAGCGCCTGATTTTTGTGTTCGACTATATGACCGACCGCTGTTTCTTCATCGAACTCAAGCGTACAGAACCCGGCAAGAACCTTCAAGACCCGGTCTGCTCGCTGTCAATGGGCAAAGCGCCCGCACAGTTTGTCGATCTTGATGAATTCGATGCAAAAATCGATGCAAAAGCAGCTGCCGCCGCAACTGCGGATCTTGATGAAGAATTCTACGGATCTGAAGAATTCAATGCAGATGAATTTGATGCCGAAGGGTTCGATGAGATGAACTTTGACGGCAATCTATGACAACGGCGCTATCTGAATGGGGCGTCTAATGAGCATCGACTACGGACGTCGGCGTTGCGGCATTGCCGTGACAGATACATTGCGACTCATCGCGACAGGGCTGACCACCGTGGCGACATCAAAACTTGTTGAATTTATCTGCGGTTATATCAAAAAAGAAGATGTGGATCGCATAATAGTAGGATTGCCCCGCTCCGCTTCAGGCGAACTATCCGAATCAATGAACTATATAAAGCCGGGCATCGGGCAGTTGCGCAAAGCCATTCCGGAAATTCCGGTTGAATTCTTTGACGAACGCTTCACGTCTGTTCTTGCCCACAGAAGCATGCTCGACATGGGAATGAAGAAAATGCAG
The DNA here is from genome assembly GCA_964438665.1 of uncultured Bacteroides sp. Taxonomy (GTDB): domain Bacteria; phylum Bacteroidota; class Bacteroidia; order Bacteroidales; family Muribaculaceae; genus Paramuribaculum. The sequence continues at coordinate 2,457 of CAYTLU010000472.1, read as the reverse complement.
CGGCGCGACAAAGCCGCCGTCGATGAAATAGCCGCCACAATAATATTAAACGACTATCTGCAAAGCAAACAATATAACGATCAACTGACATGAACCTACCGGTATATCTCTACGGCCACCCCATATTACGAAAAATATCCGCCGACGTGACGCCAGATTATAAAGATCTGCAGCAACTCATCGCCGACATGTATGAGACAATGTATGCCAGCGAAGGTGTCGGGCTGGCTGCCCCGCAAATAGGACGCAACGATCGCATAGTAGTGATCGATGCCAGCCCGGTAGCTGACACCCATCCCGAATGTGCCGGACGGAAACTGACGCTCATCAACCCCGAGATCGAACTGCTCGATGATCAGACCGAAACCCGCTATGAAGGATGCCTGAGTCTCCCCGGCCTGTCAGAAAAGGTGAGACGCGTTGAACACATCCGCCTGCGCTGGCTTGACGAAAACTTCCGGCAACATGAAGAGGAGATTTCCGGATTCCTTGCCAGAATCGTGCAGCATGAATGTGACCATCTGGAGGGTAAAATGTATATCGACCACATTTCTCCGATCCGCAAGCAGCTGATCAAAGGCAAACTGTCGGATATCGCCAACGCACGCATACGCTGCGACTACCCCGTGCGCTACGCCCCGCGCCAAACCAAGAAAACAAACCGGCATTGACCTGCCTTGCTCATAAATAAAAACACCAATACACATATCATATCATGGCCGACGATAAAAAAATCATATTCTCAATGGTGGGAGTGTCAAAGACCTATCCTCCCCAGAAACAAGTGCTAAAAAACATATACCTCTCTTTTTTCTACGGAGCAAAAATCGGTATCATAGGTCTTAACGGCTCCGGCAAATCATCCTTGCTGAAAATCATCGCCGGCATTGACAAAAGCTATCAGGGCGATGTTGTATTCTCGCCGGGCTACTCAGTTGGCTATCTCGAACAAGATCCGAAACTGGATCCTGAAAAGACCGTTATCGAATGTGTGCGCGAAGGCGTTCAGCCGATAATGGATCTTCTGGCAGAATTTGACCGCGTAAACGAATCATTTGCCGATCCTGACGTATTGGAAGACCCTGACAAGATGGATGCACTGATCTCTCGTCAGGCCGAACTGCAAGATGCCCTTGACGCGGCCGATGCATGGAATATAGACAGCAAGCTGGAGCGCGCAATGGATGCACTCCAGTGTCCGCCGGATGACCAGAAAGTGACTACTCTTTCCGGAGGTGAACGCCGCCGCGTGGCTCTATGCCGCCTGCTGCTCCAGCAGCCCGATGTATTGCTTCTCGATGAGCCTACCAACCATCTTGACGCCGAATCCATCGACTGGCTTGAACAACATCTCCAGCAATATCCGGGTACGGTCATCGCAATAACCCACGACCGTTATTTCCTCGACCATGTTGCCGGATGGATTCTCGAACTCGACCGTGGCGAAGGGATTCCATGGAAAGGCAATTACAGTTCATGGCTTGATCAAAAGACCAAACGCATGGCACAGGAAGAAAAACAGGCAAGCAAGCGGCGCAAAACGCTTGAGCGAGAGCTGGAATGGGTTCGCATGGCGCCCAAAGCGCGTCAAGCCAAAGGGAAGGCGCGTCTGTCGAGCTACGACCGTCTGCTCAACGAAGATCAAAAGCAACGAGAGGAACGACTCGAAATATTCATTCCCAACGGACCGCGCCTGGGGCAAAAGGTCATCGAGGCCACCGGTCTGTCGAAATCGTTCGGCAACAAACAGTTATTCAAAGATCTCAACTTCATGTTGCCACCCAACGGCATAGTAGGCGTAATCGGGCCGAACGGAGCCGGAAAGACAACATTGTTCCGCCTTATCATGAAGCAGATGCAGCCTGATGCCGGGACATTTGACGTTGGCGAAACAGTGAAAATAGCATACGTTGACCAGACTCACCACGATCTGCTGCCCGAAAAGACTGTTTATGAGGTAATCTCACAAGGCGTTGAGAGTTTCCGCATGGGCGGACGCGATATAAATGCCCGCGCCTACCTGTCGAAATTCAACTTCTCCGGCGCTGATCAGGAAAAGAAAATCGGTGTGCTTTCCGGAGGCGAACGCAACCGTCTGCATCTCGCGATGGCATTGAAAGAAGAAGGCAACGTGCTTCTTCTCGACGAACCGACCAATGACATTGACGTCAACACCCTCCGCGCCCTCGAAGAAGGCCTTGAGGATTTCGCCGGATGTGCGGTTGTTGTCAGCCACGACCGCTGGTTTCTTGACCGCATCTGCACCCACATCCTTTCATTTGAAGGCGATGGGAATTTCGTGTTCTATGACGGCTAATATTCCGACTATGAGGAATATAAGAAAGCTAAAAACGGCGGTAAAGAGCCGCCCCGCCGCCGCTATCGCAAATTGATGGAATAGGAAAGCGCAAAATCGGGTGATTTGCTTTGATATGCTGACAAAGTTGTTTAAATTTG
>CAYTLU010000471.1:0-4258 GCA_964438665.1 uncultured Bacteroides sp. | reverse complement strand
TGTTCATGATTTCGAGATTGTCGAAGAAGCAGGGCGTGCCTCCGCCGCAGGCTATTATGGAGTTCGGCTTATGTGCTGCTTCGCCGAGCGTCTGACGTTCAAGTTTTCGGAAGCCGTCTTCACCGTGATTGGCGAAGATTTCGCGCACGGTCATACCGGCGAGCGCTTCAATTGATTCGTCGAGATCTATAAAGCGCAAGCCGGTGGCTTTGCTGACGGCGCGGCCAAGGGTGGTCTTGCCGCAGCCCATAAATCCTATGAGAAAGATCGGTTGCATTGTTTAGTTGGTGTGCCGGCAAAGATACGGAATTTTCATCAATCGGTCGCACTGCCGAAAGGTTATAAAAATGAGCCGCTTCCGGATTCGGATGCGGCTCATTATAATGGCTATGCGCGCGTCTCTAGGCTTAGAGCTGCGGACCGGCTGCTACGAGAGCCTTGCCGGCTGCGTTGTTTTCAAATTTCTTGAAGTTGTTGATGAACATCTCGGCAAGTTTGGTTGCTTTGGTTGTCCATTCTTCTGCGTTGGCGTAGGTGTCGCGCGGATCAAGGATCTTCGGATCAACGCCCGGAAGTTCGGTAGGCACGGTAACGCCGAAAATGGGAAGCTGCTTGGTGGGAGCTTTCAGGATTGCACCGTCGAGGATAGCATCGATGATGCCGCGTGTATCTTTGATCGAGATGCGTTTGCCTGTGCCGTTCCAGCCGGTGTTGACGAGGTAGGCTTTTGCTCCGCTCTTCTCCATTTTCTTAACGAGTTCTTCAGCATATTTTGTGGGGTGCAAAGAAAGGAATGCTGCGCCGAAGCATGCTGAGAAAGTGGGGGTCGGTTCGGTGATGCCGCGTTCTGTGCCGGCAAGTTTCGATGTGAAGCCTGACAGGAAGTAGTATTTGGTCTGCTCCGGATCGAGGATCGAAACGGGAGGAAGCACTCCGAATGCATCGGCCGACAGGAAGATGACGTTTTTGGCGGCAGGTCCGCGAGAAGGTTTGACGATGTTCTTGATGTGGTCGATCGGATAGGACACGCGGGTGTTTTCGGTCACGGATTTGTCGGTGAAGTCGATCTTGCCGTCTTTGTCAACGGTTACGTTTTCAAGAAGGGCATCGCGAACGATTGCATTGTAGATATCGGGTTCGCTCTCTTTGTCGAGGTTGATCACCTTGGCATAGCAGCCGCCTTCGAAGTTGAACACGCCATTGTCGTCCCAGCCGTGTTCGTCATCGCCGATGAGCAGACGTTTCGGATCGGTCGATAGAGTGGTCTTGCCTGTTCCGGAGAGACCGAAGAAGATAGCGGTGTTTTCGCCCTGTTTGTCAGTGTTGGCTGAGCAGTGCATTGCAGCCATGCCGCGGAGGGGAAGGTAATAGTTCATGATTGAGAACATGCCTTTCTTCATCTCGCCGCCATACCATGTGTTGATGATCAGCTGCATGCGCTGGGTCAGGTTGAAAGCCACGCAGGTTTCGGAGTTGATGCCGAGTTCTTTCCAGTTTTCAACTTTAGCCTTTGATGCGTTGAGAACAACGAAGTCGGGGGGTGAAGTCTTTAAGTTCGTCTTCGGTCGGACGGATGAACATGTTGGTCACGAAGTGAGCCTGCCATGCAACTTCCATAACGAAACGCACGGCCAGACGAGTGTCGGGGTTGGTTCCGCAGAAAGCATCGACAACATAGAGAGTCTTGTCAGAAAGTTCCTTGTCGGCGATTGCCTTCAAAGCATCCCATGTGTTGGTCGTAATGGGTTTGTTGTCATTTTTATATTCGTCGGTGGTCCACCAGATGGTGTCTTTGGATGTGTCGTCCATCACAAAGAATTTGTCTTTTGGCGAACGGCCGGTATAGATGCCTGTCATAACATTGACGGCGCCGAGTTCGGTCAATTGACCTTTTTCATAACCGGTGAGCTCAGGGTTGGTTTCATCAATGAAAAGCTGGTTCCAGCTGGGATTGTGGATCACCTTTGCTCCGGTGATGCCGTACTGAGATAAATCAATTGTGCTCATTTCTTTTGTTTGAAATATAAATGGTTAATAATTTGTCGATTGTTTGCTTGCGGTAGAGCAATGGAGATGCATCTCCATCTTCTAATCCAAGTGCAAAGTTAATCACTTTTCCGCATACTAACGCAACATATTAAAGAAAAATTTCCGTATTAAATTTTTTTAATATCTGTTTCCAAGTTATGAAAAAATGCATTTGCTGCAGTGGCGTCCATTCGCGATTCTAAAAATGTATGATTTATCGGGTGGAAGCATATTGCCGGTTAGATTATTTTTGTGTAGGTTTGCACCATGAAAAAATCAAAACTCTACACTCGCACCGGCGATGCCGGACTGACTTCGCTTATTGGCGGGGTGCGCGTCGCTAAAAATTCGCCGCGGCTTGAAGCCTATGGCACAGTCGATGAACTCAACAGCCATATCGGGCTTGTCAATGCCCGCACCACCGATCCCGATATCAGAGCTATGCTGACGTGGATTCAGCATCGCCTTTTTGACATCGGAAGCTGTCTGGCCTGCGATCCGGACAGCGACTTTGCCATGCCGGCGGGCATTGATGAAGAAGCCATCCTCCGGCTTGAGCATGCTATCGATGCCATTGATTCGCGTGTCCCTTCGGTCAACCGGTTTGTGCTTCCCGGAGGATCGGTGGAGTCAGCGGAAACCCATATAGCGCGCACTGTTGCCCGGCGGGCCGAACGGCGCATACTGACCCTCGCCGGGCAGTCGGAAGTCCCTTCAGAGATTATCCGTTTTATCAACCGATTGAGCGATTATCTCTTTGTTCTTGCGAGATTTAACAATGTTAATCAAAATGTTGATGAAATATTTTGGCAGAAAGATTGTTAGTTATCATAAAATCATATACTTTTGCGGCACTAAATTCAAAAAACGTATAAGATCAACTTCTAAAAACGACACGACACTATGTACTGGACATTGGAACTCGCATCAAAGCTGGAGGATGCACCCTGGCCTGCAACACGTGAAGAGCTAATAGATTACGCAATGCGCTCGGGTGCGCCGCTTGAAGTTATCGAAAATCTTCAGGAGATCGAAGATGAAGGCGACACCTACGAATGCATCGAAGACATCTGGCCCGACTACCCCTCCAAAGAAGACTTCCTCTTCAACGAGGATGAATACTAGTGCAATCTTAAGCATGCCCCAGCCATTAAATCCCTGATAGTCATTGAGATTGACAGGGATTTAATTCGTTTGGACAATTGGCTTTTGGTAGCTTTAAATAAACAGGCTTGCTTGGCTAAATTTAATTTTCCTCGGTAAAATAATCATTATCCAATTGTTTGATTTCGTAAACTTGCTGTATACTGACACCAAGATTATATTCTATCATATATCTACACAATTGTTGTCCATCGATTAATACGATTTTGGGTTCAATAGCACTGACACTTTTCTTTGCATTTTCAGAAAATGTTGAAGTAGTGATGAAAACACCTTTTGATGCATGCTTAATGTTTAATGCACCAATAAAATCTCGGATATCATTGCTCCCAACGATATTCTTTCTGTCATAACGTTTTGCCTGAATATAAATAGTATCAAATCCAAGTTTATCCTCTTTGATAACACCATCAACACCATCATCTCTCGAATACTGAGTAACACTTGCCGCGTCTTCAACACTTCCACCATATCCCATTTTGACTAAAAGCTCCACAACCAATCTCTCAAAAAATACAGGCGATAATTCCAATACTTTGGTTAGTAAATCTTGAACAAGAGAGTTGTTTATCTGACTATAGGCGTCAGCAATAAGGTCTGTTGGCGTATCTTCTGTTTGAACTGCATTTGAGTGCTTTTGTGAAATATTTTTGACATCCGCCTTCCTTCGTGTCGCAAAACTTGCGAAAGAAGGTATTTGCAACAAATCGTCCTTGCTGAATCCGTTTTTATGTTCGGATAGAAATGTTATACCCGATTGGTTGATCTTGTAATTGCCACGTTTGGGAGTATCAATTAAACCAGCTTGCATGAAATAGGATACAGTCCATGATACTTTGTCTGCAACTTGTGTCTTTTTACCACTTTTAATCAATGTGTTAACATCTATCTCGGAAAGGTGGAAATAGTCAACAACGTATTTCCTTATCGATTTCTGCGTATAAATGTTCCCATCAGACAAACATTTTAGACACGGAAGAAAAAAATCTTCAAATTTTGGCACCATATATCTGTACAGATTAAAGGATACGACAAAGATAATGAAAAAATTTGAGAATGAGAAAAA
>CAYTLU010000470.1:0-4150 GCA_964438665.1 uncultured Bacteroides sp. | reverse complement strand
CCGTTACCATTGCAATTCTCACATTGAGCTATGCCATTATCACAATGCTGGCAATCAACCTGGCAATCAGGATCAGTGCATCCACGACCACGGCAATAACCACACTTATTCTCCCCGCTCCCAAAGCAGAAACCGCAGTTTATAACGCCATATCCATGACATGTCGAACAATATTTTTCTCCGCGAGCTTCACAATACTGACAATACTCAGCAATTTTGCCATTATCGCATTTTGAATTGGGACATGGTCTATCACCATAGGCCATCACCGAGCATAGAACTGCAAAAATAACTAACACTAACTTTTTCATTTTTTATAAATTCGAGGTTTTATAATATTTTCTGATGCAAATCAATCCGCCCACAACTTGACTATTATGCCGACACCTACTTCCCAAATGAATTTCATTTCGTCTTGATCGAGATTTCCTCCGCCGACCCCCAATGTCCCTTTCACGCCAAATCGCTTGGTGTCTCCGAAGAAATAACCCATTGAAAAGCTGCCCATTATCCCTATGTCATGACATACAGGAGTCTGCCCAACGGTTATATCTATTGAGCTTTCGCCACTGCCATCGTAAGTATCACCGAAATAATAACCGCATCCGGCATACCATAGCAAACTTTTGTCAGAATGATTGGAAAATATCCATTCTTGTCCTATTCCTCCAAATACATTAAATCCCATCAGCGCAGCCTTCACGCCTACATGTTCACCTCTGAAATGCGACCATCCCAATTCCAGTCCAACGTATGGCACGCCAAGCTCCTTTGTCATCCAATCCGGATATTTCTTACGCATGGCCTTCTCTTGCTCTTTTGCTCTTTTGGCGGCTTCAAGTGAATTAAAAAATGTGTCAGTAGCACCTTTTTTAACAGCATCGCCGACACTGCTTTGTGCAGATGCCCCAATAGTTCCAAGCAACGCAAACAGAAGCAATGCCACGGCTCCTCTTAACAGCTCTTTTTTTAGTTCATTCATAGTCTTGTTTTTTGTGAAATTTTCTTTTTTTTGTAAAATTATCCTTACTCAGAAAGGCGGACAAATTTTTGTGTAGGAACATTTAAAACAATCATCTGCAAAAAATCCCACATAATTTGAACAATAGAGGTAAATTGCATAATTTTGCAACTGATTTCCGGTCAATCAAGAGAGACTGACATCGGTAATAATTATTTTTTTAATCAAGATTATAGCGTCAAAATCTGAGAATCTAGACAATTCCATCCTATTTGACCCAATGCTAAAATCTTCATTATCACTTGTATGCACACTATTTGTGCATTGCAGGGAATAGCTGTATCATTTCATGAAGGCTTTTTCCGGCAATGTTGTCGAATGTGTATGGGTGTGGTGTTGGTAGTATCGCTTGGGTCATGGGTAAGTCTAGAACCTTCAGATAGAGCGGTTTAAAGAGGAATTGACCTCAGGCTGCAACCACACTCTTTTTTTATGGATTCCATTAAAGACATACACATTGGCAAACTGATTTTACATCAAATGAAAATTCAGCGCATGAGCTATGCTCAGTTGGGCAGGGAGTTGCATTTGGATCGCTCGACTGTCTATTGGATGACAAAACAAAAAAGTGTGGATTCGGAAAGACTCTACAACATCTCACGCATCTTGCAGTTTGATTTCTTCAAAATAGCTTATCAGCCGCTCTTTCCAGAAACAATGCATCAGCAATCTGAGCATGTAGATGCATCGTTAAAAGCGACTCATATTGACACTGCCCAACTTGAGAAAATATTGTCAAACATACATCCAACCGCCCATATCACCATACACATACATATATCGCCCCTTGAACCATAATTGCTGCAATTTGAATCACCTGTGGTTCGCTTTATTACTGATAAATCAGGGTTAGTTTTCGAGCCAGGCGAGGTTAAATCTGTAATGAAGGCCGGAGCTGAGGATGTGGATGATATTGTCAGGCGTTTGCGTTGCAGCCAAATATCCTCGCGGTTCTGCATGGGTCTTGTCTGACTCAAAAAATCCTGTCCAGGCTCCACCATCAAAAAATCCGGGCACACTGTCCGTGATTAGTTTTCTGACAGGCCATGTCGCGCCATCATCATACGATACAGCAGCATACAGTCCATATCCTTTAGCCGTTGTGCCATCAGGATATGTAAATTCCATTCCACGATTACTCTCGGGAGTGCGCTGAGGATGATCCGTGAACGAAACCAGCAAAATAGGGCCTTCATTCAGACGGCGCAAGACGAGCCGCTGTCCGCCGTCAATAGGCGGAAATGCCGAAGCATGATAGGTCCACGTTTTTCCCATGTCAGATGAAATGCTCATTGGCATCCTTGGCCTACCGACACTATCGGGGATGCTGTTTCCGCGGCCTAAAGCCATTAGATTTCCATTGTTTAACTGCACGACACCGGCATGGATTCCGGCAATTGTAGAACCGGATGCACCTTCCTTGAATTGCGGCAACGGACTGCCGTCCCATTGATCAGTCCAGGTTTTTCCGCCGTCACGACTTATGTGAAGCGCCGATCCGTCAGCTCCTCCCGGGCCGGCATCGCAAGCCTGCAATATCCAGCCCTCCTTGGTGAGTATGGTTCCGGCAATCACCTGATGCCGCTTTGTATGTTCGGGTGCTATAATGGAAATGTCGCTCCATGTGGCCCCATTATCATGGCTTCGCCGTGCAATCATTGCAAGGTTCTGCCAGTCGCCCGATGCCTCCACGCCATTAATGTGAAGCAGCCTGCCATCGCCCATATTCAACAATGCGCTACCTGTCAGATTCCGGTCCGGAATCCGCAAGAATTCCGAAGCCTCATCCCACTTCGATTCCCCTGCCCTGCACCGCGAGGCCAGCACCGTCACCTCACGTCCATTCTCCTCATTGGCTGAAAACCAGACGGCCAGCAAGTCGCCATTGTCACACCACGTTACAGCCGGCTGATGGTTATGATTGTAGAATGGCACACCGGAATCGCATGCCGGCCTTACGACAAACGGAATTGGCGGGATATATAGAGGAATATCACCGCAATCAGTCCATTTATAAGGCTTTTGACTTACATTCTCTCTATTTAACGGCTTCGCCCATTCCGCTCCTGACGGATTCAGCTCCGCATCGGATTCAACTATCCTGAATCCGGTCTGCGAATGGCGGTCGGCAGGAAGCATGGCCAACCGGTTTGCGCTGCGAAGATATTTCAAAGGCGTATGATGGCTTCCACCGCGCGTGACCCGAAACCCGCCCTTTGCCGGCCCGCATGGATCTATCTGATCCACGCCTGAGTAAGCCCCATAACGGTCAAGACACCATTCCTCCACGTTGCCATGCATGTCATAGAGTCCGAAACGATTCGGTGTGGTTTTTCCAACGGCAAGCGATACAGAATCGAAATCTCTTGCCACGCGCTGCGAGCGATGAAATTCATCGGGAAGCCAATCGCCTGTGTAGTATAAGGTGTAAGTCCCGGCACGGCACGCATATTCCCATTCCGCCTCAGTAGGCAGCCGATAATGTTTCCCCTCCTTTTTGCTGAGCCATTCACAAAAGGCCACGGCATCATAATAGCTGACATTGACCACGGCATCATCATCGGCAAACGAAACGTTATTTTTCCCCCGCACACTCTTGTGGTCGGGACGGAATGCCTCATATTGCAGATTGGTGATCTCCGTGGCGCTCATCCTGAATGGCCGGCTGATCACCACCTTATGAACCGGACCTTCGTCAAAATTCTCGCCGATGGCCCTACTGCCCATATAGAAATACCCGGACGGAATATCAACCATCGGGATAAAATCACCGCCGACAGCATCCGCCCCGCACAGAGACACTATAACAAATAGCATTGCACTTTTCAGATTCATTGCTCTAAGATTGCTTTTACGATTGTCAGAGATATGGATTGCTGATTTTAAAGGTAAAGTTACAAAAACATCTCCAACATTTTTATAAATCACCAATTTTTCGCTATTTTTGCAATAGTCAGGCGCGTGATCTGCGTGTAGTTATACTTATACTTACTGAAATGGAATTCATCACACTACCTTGTCATGAGGTTCTTCGCCCATTTATAAGAAATTATTGGCTGCTTACAGCCTATTGCACTGCCAAAGGCACACAACAGGTGTTCTCCAACGGAGCGGCAAGCCTGCATTTCT
>CAYTLU010000469.1:0-2010 GCA_964438665.1 uncultured Bacteroides sp. | reverse complement strand
GCAATAAAGCACCCCGCAGACAAGCGGGTGGCGATTCCGACGACCGAACTCGCGGGAGAGGAAGCGGCTGTCATTGCAAGCGACCCGAAAACGGCAGAATACAAAACATTCCGCCACGAGTTTACGCGCGGTCGCGACCCGGAACTCTATTGGCTCGGCAAGTATCGTAACGATGACGAGGAGACCTGCGACAGCGACCTGCGTGTCGATATTCGCAGTTTGTATGTCCACGAGGATATTCAGCCCGAACAACTTATCGACCGCCTGTATCGCACCCGCGAAACGGATAACCTTTTCGGCAACAGCTTGGGCAATGTAATCGACGACGAATTGCAAAGAGTTGCAGAGTATTACCGCCACCACTCCGACTGGAAGAACCGTTTGATACAGGGCGATTCGCTGCTCGTAATGAACTCGCTGCTTAACCGCGAGGGTATGGCCGGCAAGGTGCAGTGCATCTATATTGACCCACCGTATGGGATACGATTCGGAGGCAATTGGCAAATAATGATTAATAAGCCCAAAATGTCATATCAATCTAAAGATTCTGAACTTTCAGGGGAACCTGAAATGATAAAAGCATTTAGAGATACTTGGGAACTTGGTATTCATAGTTATCTTGATTATTTACGAACCCGTCTTGTTCTTGCCAGAGACCTACTTACATCATCAGGGTCGTGTTTCGTACAAATATCGGATGAGAATGTGCATTTGGTGCGCAGTATAATGGATGAAGTCTTTGGCTGTGAAAATTTTGTTGCCCAAATAGTATATCAAAAAACAACAGGCGCAGGAAGCCCGAATGAATTGACCTCTGTTGCAAGCGTAGGTGATTATATTATTTGGTATGCAAAAGAAAAAACGAGAGATGGAAAGCAAAACTATAAATATCGTCCACTATTTACTTCTAAAGTCTTTGCTGGAGAGGGAAGCAGTGCATATAAAAAGATTGAACTTGAAGACGGAACAAGAATGTCTATCTCTGAATGGGAGAAAATAAACCAAAAAAGATTTGATTACGATTCTCGTCCACAAAATTCACGTATTTATGCGTTAGATAACCTTACTTCTCAATCTGGCGGGGATATTGGAAGGTTTGATATTAATTTTAATGGGAAGATTTATAAAGTTCCTGGTGGCAATGTATGGAAAACAAATGAAATAGGTATTGAGCGACTAATTAAGAATAATCGCATAGATATATCTTCTAAAGGAGGTATTGGATATGTGCGTTATTTTGATGATTTCCCAGCATTACCACTTAATAATATTTGGACTGATACAGTTGGACAAAATCAAATGGGTGGGGATAAACTTTATGTAGTACAGTCCGCACTCAAACCAGTCCAACGGTGTATTTTGATGACAACCGATCCTGGGGACTTGGTTCTTGACCCAACTTGTGGTAGTGGAACGACAGCATATATATCTGAATTGTGGGGACGTCGGTGGATAACAATAGATACATCTCGGATAGCATTAAACATTGCTAAAATTCGACTTTTAACTGCGAAGTACCCATTCTTCTGCCTTTTTGACGAAAACACAAAAGATATTCGCCAAGGGTTTATATATAAAACGCTACAACATCTTAAACTTAGTAATATTGCTAACGACGAAGAGCCGGAAATGGAGGTGCTGTACGATCAGCCGCAGGAGGATAAACGCAAACTGCGCGTGAGCGGTCCGTTTACGGTCGAAACTTTGCAGAGTTTCAATGTGGTGTCGCCCGATGAACTCGATGACCGTACCGACGAGGCAGAGGAGAATCGACTGTTCCAAGAACGGGTATTCAGTCATCTGGAGACGAGCGGAGTGCGGAACGGCGACCGCAGCCAAAAGGCTGTATTCCACGGAATGGAATCCGTTGCATCGCCATTCCTCCACGCTCGCGGCTACTATACCGACAGCGACGGCGAGGAGCGGTTGGTCTATTTCCATATCGGCCCGAAATTCGGCACAGTATCGAAGCAGGCGGTAAATGAATCCGTCAAAGAGATGCGCAAACGG
>CAYTLU010000468.1:0-1848 GCA_964438665.1 uncultured Bacteroides sp. | reverse complement strand
CCCCCAACGTGGTGAGTATGAGGTTATTGATATTGAAAATCTTGAACATGCGCATGAAAAAGACAATACCTACAATGCCGACGAGCATCCTGTATGCGATTGGGAAGTAGGGTCCCAAATCGAGCCATTTGTAGAACAACGGGGCTTCGTTGTGCATGCGGAAGAATGCGGCGAGAACCGGAAAGGCTACAAAACTGCCGACAGATAGAATCTTGTCTGCAACGGGGTGTGAACCACTGTTGTCGTACATGCGCCAATAAACACCAAGCGAGAAAAAGACAAAATACCATGCAATCCAGTGGTAGCCGAACAACTCGAAGCGGGTGACAAGTTCCACAAGGTTCAGAACGCCGGCTGCGCCCAATGCCACCAAGCGTTCGTCCAAGTGTATGAGCGCGGACAATTTGCGGCAGCCGATGAAGATTGCGTTGATGAAAAACAATGCCCACAGAAACCATAATCCATTGTCGGGATGCAATATGACGTTTACTGCGTGGTTGCAAAATCCGCCGATAGTGTATGTCGGAAAGTTATATACAGGATATGATAGAACTATGTAACTGAAAAACGGAATCAACAACTGTATGCCCCGCTTCCGGATATTCGCCCATGACGACACCTTGTAACTCACATAACCGCTCAAAAACATAAACAGCGGCATGTGGAAAGAGGTAACGAGACGTATGACGAGGCTTTCATCGTCGTAATATTTTTGGAGCACATGCCCCAGAACAACCAATAGTATTGTAAAGCCTTTCAGTGCATCGACCCAGCCGATGCGGGTGTTTTGAGATTCTGTCATTTGCGTGCTATTTTGGTATATAATGTTTTGCGTATGGAATTGGGCAGTATGCGCACGGCGAACCTTGTCGAACCGTTGATTATCATGTCGGCAAGGGATATGTATCCCAAATTTCGCATACTGTTCTGGAATTTAAGTTCGGTCATGGCATATCGCCACCCACCCCGTCGCCGATATACGTCAGTGCTTGTGCGAAACCAAAGCAGCGATTTGGGAATGTTGTGGAAGCGATATCCGGCAGAAAGCATGCGAATCCAAAGCCAGTAGTCCTCCAATAAAGGGAAATGCTCGTATCCGCCGACAGCCTCGACCGCACTCTTGCGGAAGATGACGGTAGGATGATTCAGCGGGTTGCGCTTACGTCCGAATGCAGCGAGTTCGGCAGAGGATTCGGGAAGACGGCGCTGCGACACGACATTGTCCGGAGAATCGATAAATTCATCGACCCACGACCCGCAGACAGCGATGTCGGGGTGTTCTGTCATAAACTTCAATTGCATGGCAAAGCGTTCGGGCTTGGAAATGTCGTCGCTGTCCATGCGAGCAACCAAATCGTACGAACATTCTTTGAGCCCTGCATTGAGAGCCTTCCCCAAGCCTTGATTCTCGGATAAAGCCACGATTTTCATTGGAGTCTGCGCCTGAAAATCCGCAATAACGCGGTCTAACTCCGGCGTTAATGGACCGTCTTTTACCAATACGATTTCAGTCGGTTTGAGCGTCTGCTCACTCCAAATACTTTGCAAAGAACGATAAAGAAATTCGTGCTTCTCCTTTCGGTAAACCGAAAGAAGAACCGAAAAATCAAGTCGGGACATTTATGGTATACGGTTTATAAATCTATCGGCAAAGGAATCCCTCAAAACGGATTCAGATAACAACTATTTTTTTATCTGTTTCCGAATTATTATATTTTGTCCATCCAAACAACTTTCTTCATTCGAAATCAAATCGCAAATAACTTTGGCTACTTCATTCGGTTGCATAATTGTAGATGGGTCTTCATTTGGAGCAAGTCTTTTTCGTAATTTAGTGGCGCATCTACC
>CAYTLU010000467.1:0-10004 GCA_964438665.1 uncultured Bacteroides sp. | reverse complement strand
TTCCGGCTGATTTGTAAGGACTTTTGCCTTTTTGCTGTAAAGGGGAATTGATGTAAGAGTCCGTTTGTCGGCAACAGTGAAGTAGGAAGATTCATAATCGCCTTGCATAACTTTGGTTTTGCGAAGGAAGCCTGTTGTTATAAGATTGTGTTTTTTCAGCTCATCCTTACTGCCAATGGCGTAATAGCAACGGTTCAGTTCATTGGTCAATTCCGCATTTTTCTGTTCGGCAATGGCTTTCGCTTCAGTAACATTTGCAACTGACACATTCAGGGAGTCAACTGTGGTGTTCAATCCGGCTATTATTATATTGGCCTGAGCCAATTGGTCTTTAAGCGATGTTATTATCTGCTCGTTTTGCGCCATCTGTTCTTTAAGGTTGTTGACCATTTGCAACAGTTGTGCGTTTTTGCCGGAAGAATTCTTTAATTTCTGTTCAAGTTCCGCCAGACGTTTACGCCGTTCCTGCAAGGCATTCTGAATAGCGATAAGATCATCCTTAAGTTTGGGAACAGTAGTTCCGTTTTCTTTATTGATGCCGCCGGGGATGGTGACGATCGATTCAACTTGTTTGATCTGCACTAAATCGCCGGAAATGTCGTTGAACAGGGCGATCAGACTGTCACGTTCGGCAAAAACCGGATCAGTTGGTTGGAGCAATGTTATATCTGATGATGCATCGGTCGTCTCAGATGTCTTTTTCTTGTCGTTGCAAGAAGCAAGAAGCAATAGGATTGCTGCTGCTGAAATGTAATGGGTCAGTTTCATTATTAAATTAAATAGTTGTTGTGGTTAATATGTCTTGAATTTATTTTTGTGAACGTTTTTTTCTTCTTTATTGCAACCATCAATAATAATAACAATCTCACCCTTTGGAGTGTTTTGGGTGAAATGTTCGGCCAAGTAGTCCAAAGTGCCTCTGACGGTGGATTCGTGTATCTTTGAGATCTCTCTGGAAACGGATGCTTCACGATCCGGGCCACATGCTTCAGACAGTTGCCGGAGTGTTTTTGCAAGTCGGAGAGGCGATTCGTATATGATGGTGGTTCGGTAATCATCCGCTATTTCCTGCAATCTTGTGGCTCTGCCTTTTTTCAGGGGCAAGAACCCTTCGAAGCAGAATCTGTCAGTCGGCAGTCCGGAGTTGACCAGTGCTGGAACGAATGCTGTCGGGCCGGGCAACGTTTCTACCGGAATATCTTCTCTTCTACATTCGCGAGACAGAAGAAATCCCGGATCGCTGATGCCGGGAGTCCCGGCATCGCTTATTAAAGCTATCTGTTTTCCGGATTTTAATTGTTGAATGATTGGTTGCAGCGTTGCGTGTTCGTTGAATTTATGGTGGCTTGATTGAGGTGTTGTTATGCCGAAATGCTTAAGCAGCAGTCCTGAAGTGCGGGTGTCTTCCGATAGAATGAGGTCGCAGTTGCACAGGGTTGCGACTGCGCGTGGAGTCATATCTTCAAGATTCCCTACAGGCGTCGGGACGATGAAAAGTTTGCCGCTCATTTTATTGACGATGTCAAAATCTTTATAAAATCTATCACATCTTCATTTTCAGGATCAAAGCATAGATCATTATAGAAATAATCCTCGATTTCCTCAACGGTGTTCATCTGGCATGCCACATCGATCGCTTCTTCCATCTCTTCATCGCTGAAGTTGAACAATTCCCTGCGAAAACGGAACTTATCGTTGATCGAGAATTGGATTCGTCGGGGCTTGGCCAGTTCTATAACTTGATCTTCAGCCTGATCCTCATATTCCTCGTCAGGTTCAGTGGCCTCTGATTCAGTGTCCGGTTCATCATATTCTACTTCCGGTTCTGTTTCAGGATCCGGCTCTGTTGTCTCCGGTTCTATCGGTATGTCTTCTTGCGGAAGCGGAATCGGCGGGGGCACAACTTTTATGGAGCTTTCTTCTTCCACATCTTCCACATCTTCCGGCAGTGGTGGTGGCAATACTGTGGTTGTGTTGTCCGATGATGGTGTAACACTCAATCGGCGTATCTCGTCAAGAAGCGTTTCGGCCTTATCCAATAGCAGACTATGGATTTCCTTAAATCCGGATGTCTCCTGTTCAATATTTTCGCCACGTTGATTGATCAGCGAGAGCAACCCTTCGATTTCAAGGCATTTATCGATTAGTTTTTCCGATTTATTTGTCATATATATATCTGAATTTTCACGTTGAGTCTAGGAATCCACAAATTTAGCGAATTTTTTCAATTAGTATTGATTCCAGTTTCTTTTTTAATTCCGATCGTTTCTCTTTGAACCCATTTACCATAATTACAACAACATGAGTGGGGACTCCATGTGTGTCAACCGCATATCCGGCATAGGTCTGAATTTTGCTCATACTGCCTGTTTTCGCCCAAATTCGGTTTTCAAGAGGAGTGTCTTTTAAAAAATGCTTCAACGTCCCGCTATTCCCGGCTCTAGGAAGCAAATTGGCAAATCGCATTAAATTACTGTCGTTATCAACCATCCAAACAAGCATATCGGCCAGAGAATATGCTGTCAAACGATTATTTCTCGATAATCCGCTGCCATCTTCGAGAAAAATGTCATCTACGTTTACCCCAAGTTTGTTCCACAGATCCAGTTCTTGCTTTGCCGCCTCGTCTCTCGATAAGCCCGGCCATGTATATCGCAGCATGGCTTCCGCCATCTGATTGTTGCTGCGCATGACAAGGCTTTTCAGAATTTGGTAGATGGGAGGAGAATTATAGGTATAAACCACAACGCTTTTATTTTTGGGCTTGATGGCAGAGCCGTCAACCGTGATTTCGCATTCTTGAAGACTGTTTTTGATGGCTTGAATAAAACTGCTTGAAGGAAGCGGATTTGCCAAATCAAGGTTCAATGTTTTTTTGCCTTTGTAATTTACATTATATGTGGCGGAATCTTTGTTTCTCCAGATTTGCTCCCCTTTGGACGACGGTTTGATTTTAATATCCGGCGTAGCCGGTGAAATCCGATAGTTGTCCTTACCAGAATAAGAGAGGGAAAAGCGATTATCGGCATAGTTCAACGGATAATGTCCGGCCCCATACGGCCAGTTTAAATCTTCGTCCATCCATCCCTTTGGCATCGGCCCTTTCAGCCATGCCGGTTCATCAATTATAATCCGTCCTTTGATTGAGGTTATTCCGTATCGCTTTATTGAACAGGCAATGCTGTCGGCCACACCATTATATTTAGGGAAATACCGTGATTCTATGGTTGGATCTCCATTCGCCTTAATTATGATATTTCCATTCAACACCCCATCGGAGATTTTTCCTTGAAGTATGACATCCGTTTGATAGACAGTGTCCAGATTGACTTTTCTAAAAGCGGTGGCCGCCGTAAACAGTTTCGTCACACTGGCCGGTATCATCGGCTCTTCGCCATTGACATCAAGCACAACCTCGCCATTTCGGAGATCCTCAATGTAGATAGCAATCTTGTCGGCGTCAATTCCTTCTACGGAGGTTGCATATCTTGAAAAGTTCTGTGCTATTGTCAGACCGGGAGCAATTACGGCCAGAATGATGAATATGATAGGTTTGCTAAATATATGGCGTAGCATGCTATGATCGTTGGAAATGAAGATTTCGTCACGAAATTAGTGAAATTACTTAAAAAACGTCACAAAAAATGACTTTTTTAATGCCAATTTACGTTATTAAATAATTTTTGAGTAAATTCGCAACTTTAAAAAATATACAGCTTTAAAGTCTAGAACTGTATGGTAAGCAAGACTCGCGATAAATTAATTGAGGTAGCCCGACAGTTATTTGTCAACAAGGGCGTTGAAAACACCACTATGAATGATATAGCTGCGGCTTCTGACAAAGGAAGGCGTACGATCTATACATATTTCAAGAATAAGCGCGAGATTTATGATGCAGTTGTTGAGAGTGAAAGCAATGCGATTATAAGCAGTCTGAAGGAGATTGTCGAGTCGGATATGCCGCCGGCAGAAAAGCTGAGACAATATATCGAGCGGAGATTCGAATTCATAAGGTCGAACCCTCATAAGCCCAAAAACTCATACGACCGTTATCGCATCCTTTTCAGCCGAGATGCACGAAGAGTCGAGAAGATATATGACATGGCAAGAGTCAAAGAGCATGCGATTTTTGCACAGTTGCTTCAAGATGGAATCCGTAAGGGTGCATTTGATCCTATCCAGGCAGAGAGGCTTCCGGCATTGATGTCGTTGGTATTCATGGCAATGGATCATATAAAGATGAATTCATTGTCGGCAAAAGGGTTTGATATAGACCAAATCCGCAGTAATGTGACAGATTTTGTGACAAAAGGAATCATAAATTAAATTAATCAACATAATAGATAAAAACAGTATTTTCAAATGAAACTTCTTGAAGGAAAAACAGCTCTTATCACAGGCGCTGCCCGAGGCATTGGAAAGGCAATAGCATTGAAATTTGCAGCCGAAGGGGCAAATATCGCATTTACCGATCTTGTCATTGATGAAAACGGAAAGCAAACAGAAGAAGAAATAGCCGCTCTTGGCGTAAAAGCAATAGGATATGCATCCAATGCAGCTGATTTTAATCAGACAAAAGAAGTGGTGGCTCAGGTAAAAGAGGATTTCGGGACAATCGACATTCTTGTAAACAATGCGGGCATAACCAAAGACGGACTTATGATGCGCATGAGCGAAGCCCAATGGGATGCAGTTATAAATGTCAATCTTAAAAGTGCGTTCAATTTCATAAATGCCGTTCTTCCCATCATGTTGCGGCAACGCAGCGGAAGCATAATAAACATGGCTTCCGTTGTTGGCGTGCATGGCAATGCGGGTCAGTCAAACTACGCTGCGTCAAAAGCCGGTCTTATTGCTTTGGCAAAGAGTATTGCACAGGAAGTGGGTTCTCGCGGCATCCGCGCCAACGCTATCGCCCCCGGCTTCATAGAGACAGCCATGACTGCCGCTCTTCCCGATGAAGTGCGTGCTGAATGGATAAAAAAGATACCGCTTCGCCGAGGCGGACAGGTTGAGGATATCGCCAATGTTGCAACATTTCTTGCATCGGATCTCTCAAGCTATGTTTCCGGTCAGGTTTTGCAGGTTGACGGCGGCATGAATATGTAAGATAGACGGTCTCAGATCGATTTTTTATTGAGAATGTCCGGGCATTATAAATGTTCCGGACATCTTATTTATGATCAAGCAACCGACCTATGCGGTTGAATTTGAGGCATAAAAGCTATTTTAACCTCATAGATGTTTGTTTATTGTTTCGAAATGATGTAATTTTGAAAAAAAATAGAGACCTATACACCAATATGCTACGGTATAATACTCAGTTAAAGAAACTTGTTTTGCCTGAATATGGCAGAAACATACAGTCAATGGTTGACCATTGTCTGACGATCGAGGATAAAGATGAGCGCACCCGATGTGCATATTCCATAATAGCTTCGATGGCCAATCTATTTCCGGAACTGAAAACCGGAGGGGAATACAGCCATAAACTTTGGGATCATCTTGCTATAATGTCTGATTTTAAACTGGATATTGACTTTCCATGCGATATAATCCGACCGGACAACTTGAATTCAACGCCGGATAGGGTTGCATACAATACCATGCCTCCACGCAGACGCCATTATGGAAAGACAATTGAATCCATGATTTCCAGAGCTTGCGACATGCCTTCAGGCGATGAACGCGATGAACTGATAACGCTGATTGCCACTCACATGAAGAAGCAACTGCTTGCGGTCAACAAGGATGGCGTAGAGGATTCGCGTATTTTCCACGATCTTGCAGAGATGTCGGAGGGACGGATTCGGGTGGATTCATCGAAAGTCAAGTTGCATGATTTCATAATCCCTGTTCAGGCAACCGGCAAGAAGAAGAAAAAGAAGTAATGAACAGATAGCTTGCAGACAGCTAGAATCGTTTTATCAAGTATGATTAAAGAATGTGACATATTTCCGGCCGGTACTTTAATAAAGCCGCATGGGGTCAGAGGCGAAATTGTCGTCATGCTGGATCGGGATGTCGATATCAGGCAAGCCAGATGCATTGTTGTCAATGTCGATGGGATATATGTGCCGTTTTTCCTTGATGAAATCCGTATGCGATCTGCAAATTCTCTTCTGGTTCACATTGAAGGTGTCAACTTTGAGACTGATGCAAAGGAGCTTTGTGGCAACGATCTGTTTTTGCTGAAAGCGGATTTTGCAGATTGCGGTCAGAATCCGGATGAAGAAGATGGATTTTATCTGTCGGATCTGATCGGTTTTATGGTCGTCACTCCGGAAGGGCAACGGATAGGACGAATCACTGATTTTGATGACAGCACTGATAATGTTGTCCTGATGGTTGAGGAGGAAGAGAATGGCGATGATTCGATTTCATACATCCCTATTGCAGAAGAATTGATTGAAAATATCGATATGGACAAGCAAGAGATTGTGATGATAGTTCCGTCCGGACTGATTGGCTTAAACAGAAATTGATAATTCGCAAATGGATTAATTATGAAAGAGTTTGATGAAAATGATGCTATATTGGCAATGAGGAATGCAATTCCGCAGGCTGAATCCGAAAAGTTTGACGATGATGAATTTCTCAACCTTATCGATATTATATGGGATTTTTATGAGCAGAATGGTCTTCTGGATATAGACTTGGATGACGATGATCCGGATGACGATGAGTCAATGATTTCCGATCTGGTGGATTATGCGGTCAGAATGTTGAAAAAAGACCGGAATGCCACCCTTGATATTGCGTTGGTAGAGACTTTGGTCAAAGCAGAGATTGATTATGAGGATTCATTATTGTTAGAAAAATAGGATCTTGGGAAAATCACAACTTATGAACTTAAAAGCAATTCTGCCGGTTATCTTGTCGATCTTGCTCTCCGCGGTTTCACACGCGGAGGTGCCAGCAACTGATGATCCGTATCCGGATTATCAGGAAGATGTGTTCATGGACATGGAGCTGACGGAAAATCTCCTGACCCCCAAAGTACCGAAAGAAGCCCATAAGTCCGTGGTGTCATATATAAATAAGGTGGCAAAGGGATTGAAACACAGATATACGATTGATTTGCAACGCAATGATGAGATATTCGTGGTTGTAATACCGACAGATGACTTGTTTTTGCCAAATGATACATTATTTTCAGACGAAGCATATAGAATCATAAATCCGCTTCTTGATCTGGCAAAGGACCCATACATGTATAAAATTGTTGTTGCCGTCCACACTGATGATACCGGATCGGAGGCATATCGTCAAAATCTATCATATTCCAGAATTAATTCGGTTTATGACTGGTTGATGGACGCTATTGACAACAAAAGAATATCAGAAGACCAGGTGATAATTCCATATGCGCTGGGCTCTGATTTCCCATTGGTCAGCAATGACACGCGCCGTCACAGGAAAGAGAACAGGCGGCTTGAGTTTTATTTCATTCCCGGTCCGAGGATGATTGAAAAAGCTGTCAATCATAAATTAAAATGACTCAACTACTAGAAATTCACATAGATTAATACAGATAAAAAGAACAGACATAATATTATGGCAAAAGAACTGAAAAATCTGACAAAAAGGGCGGAAAATTATTCCCAATGGTATAATGAGCTTGTTGTAAAGGCAGATCTTGCTGAGCAATCTGCCGTTAGAGGATGCATGGTTATAAAACCTTATGGATATGCCATATGGGAAAAGATGCAGCAACAGCTCGATAAAATGTTTAAGGCAACCGGCGTACAGAATGCCTATTTCCCGCTGCTTATACCGAAATCATTCCTGTGCCGCGAGGCGGAGCATGTCGAGGGATTTGCTAAAGAGTGTGCCGTAGTCACACACTATAGATTGAAAAATGATCCCAATGGCAATGGCGTTGTCGTAGATCCCGAAGCACGGTTGGAGGAAGAATTGATTGTTCGTCCGACATCCGAGACCATTATATGGGGAACGTATCGCAACTGGATCCATTCATACCGTGATCTCCCCATTCTATGCAATCAATGGGCTAATGTGATGAGATGGGAGATGCGTACTCGCATGTTCCTTCGCACGGCCGAATTCCTGTGGCAAGAAGGGCATTGCGCTCATGCAACAGCTGAAGAATCGGAGGCGCGGACGGTTCAGATGATCAATCTGTATGCTGATTTCGCTGAAAAATTCATGGCAATTCCTGTGATCAAGGGCGTGAAATCGGCCAATGAAAGATTTGCCGGAGCTGTCAACACATACACTATTGAGGCAATGATGCAGGATGGAAAGGCTTTGCAAAGCGGAACATCGCACAACCTTGGCCAGAACTTTGCAAAAGCATTTGATGTGACATTTGCCAACAAAGACAATAAGCCGGAATATGTATGGGCTAATTCATGGGGCGTGTCAACACGTCTTATGGGCGCATTGATTATGACACATAGTGATGACAATGGTCTGGTTCTGCCTCCTCACCTTGCACCGATACAGGTTGTGATAGTGCCTATCTATAAAAACAATGAGCAGCTGGCTGAAATCACCGAACATGTGCGTCCGATCGTCAACAGATTGAATGAACTGGGCATAAGCGTGAAATATGATGATGCCGACAATCGCCGGCCCGGATTTAAATTTGCAGATTATGAACTCAAAGGAGTGCCTGTCCGTCTTGCAATCGGCGCACGCGACATAGAGAACGGAACTGTTGAGGTGATGCGGCGTGACACGTTGGAAAAATCGGAGCAGCAGCTTGAGGGCATTGCTGATCGGGTGGTTGCATTGCTGGAGGATATTCAGGAAGCTATATTCCGGAAAGCATTGCAGAGACGCGAGTCGATGACACGAACCGTTGAAACCTATGACGAGTTCAAGGAAGAGATTGAAAAAGGCGGCTTTATTCTGGCTCACTGGGATGGCACGACCGAAACCGAGGAACTTATCAAAGAAGAGACAAAAGCCACTATCCGATGCATCCCTCTGGAGGGCGACAAGACTCCCGGATTCTGCATGGTGACAGGAAAACCATCGAAGCAGCGTGTTATTTTTGCACGCAGCTATTGATTTGAGTTGTTAAACAATATAATAATTGGGAGTATTCTATCATATTCTTGACAATCATGCTTGCGGATAGGTAGAATACTCTTTGATTATTTTTAAAAGATGCTGACATATGATCACAAACGATATGCTGACTGAATATTTGAGCGGGAAACTGTCAATGTCGCAGGAAGAGGCCGAACGGTTGCTGAATAAGATTCCGGAAGTCATGAAGGAATATGCCGTAGAACTTGATTCTGTGGCTGTTCCCGGGTTCGGGACATTTGCTTCGGGGAAAAAAGATGAGCAGATTGTGGATAATGTTGAGACCGGAGAGAAAATGCTGCTGCCTCCGGTTGTCAATGTAAGTTTTAAATCAAGTGTTGTACTTCGTAAACGTTTGCTTGGATGAATGAGAAAATACCATTGAAGAGATTTGCCGGACAACTGGGTGAGGCATGTGGCGTAGAAGAAGAGACCGCTCAACGGTTTATCAAGGAGCTGTTCGGTCTGGTGGCAGATAAACTCGCGGAAGGAGAGACCGTTGCAATAGCCGGTCTTGGGAAGTTCAGTGTCAATCCATCATTGGAAGATCCTGTTGTTTTTGTTCCGGATCAGGAATTTGCCGATGAAGTGAATGCTCCTTTTGCCATGTTTGAGCCGATTCCAATGGCAGAGGAAATGTCCGGCAGCAAACTTGATGCATTGTCGGAAATTGATGAGGAATATGCTTCATGTGAGGATGATATTGAAGATCATGAGGAAAAGGTGTTGCCGCAAGATCAAGCGGTTGAAGCAGAAGTAGAGGAAACGCTTGTCGATGATGCAAAAAATGATGAGCCTGCTTCTGATGAGCCTGAGGTTGAGATTGCAGAGGAGTGCAATACAATAGCAACCGAAGAAATTGAGCAGGCGGAAACTCCGGCCGTTCAGGAGAGTATGGATGAAGAAGCTGTTGAAGAAGTCGTTGAAGAAACTGTTGAAGAAGA
>CAYTLU010000466.1:0-7365 GCA_964438665.1 uncultured Bacteroides sp. | reverse complement strand
GAGCTTTTTATCACTGCGCTGGCTAATCTCAGCCGACTGTGATCCGCAAGAGGGCGAACTGAAAGTTATGCCGGTGATATACCTGTCGGTTCGGTTGATCGCCGCAGTTTTCTTGTCGAAATTGATTATATAAGCTTCCGTAGAGAAGCGAGGCTTTATATCATTATTGACAACGATATTGTCAATGTAGAAAAGGAAGTCCTCGGTCCGATTGTGGGGAGATTCCACCTCGGGAACAAGCACAAGCGAATGGATTTGCACTGCTGCATTTCCTTTCACTGCAAACACGGCATCACACCACTTATTGGCCGCAACTTCATTGCTCGACAAGCAGTAGAATTGTTCTTCATCACCGGTCTGGTCATCGCGATCAGTGCGTTTTCCAAGACCGACAAGAGCTATGCGGCCTGAAACCGGACGATTGACAAGTACATGCACATATTTATAAGATGTGGTCATCGGTGTTACCTCGGCAAGATCCACGCGTGCGCCGAAAAGGTTCGACCCGAAGCGCGACCGCTGAGCGCCGAGCACTTTCTCAGAATCGTTTATCGCTTGTCCGAGATCGGGATCAACGGATGTATCGGGGTTATCTACTATTGCAACATTGCCGGACAAAACGTTTGTGCGGAACGGAGATTCCTCCCAGCAGTCATACACCCCTACAGACTGATAGGTCGCAGAGTTATCAAAGTCAACCTCTGCCACCGCCGTCAGAGGCATCAAGATTGAAAATATTGAATATAATATTGTCTTTTTCATTTTCTGATAAGAGTTATAGGTTAATAGCAAGCTACAGTGTGGATAAGCGGACATGCCTTACTGTCAGTGATATTAATACGTATGGCCTTGCAATTATAACCTGAGCCATAGCTTGTGGTGCTACCATTCAGGGGTATGATTCGCTTGTAGCCGATTGTGGTAGTGGTCACACCGGGAGCGGCGGCAGTAAAGTTAACACCGTCGGTTGAATATTCCACATTGAACCCTTTCACTCTCTGTCCAAGGGCTATGTACTCCTGAAGAGCGACATAGTGTATGTTTTGGGGATTTTCCCATGTGAGGGTGATAGTGGCAGCTGTTGTTCCATCATTGGATGCCCAATATGTGTCTTTTTCACCATCGGTCATATTGGAAGCCTCATAGTTGCGTGCCGCACCGGCCGTACGAGTTTCGGATACGGTGACAGTAGCAGAGGAAGCCAGATCAGTGCCCAAACGTTGCTGAAGGCGCTGTCCGAACTCTTCGATACGAGTCACTGTTGCAGCCGGAAGCGATCCTGACCGGTCAGGCGGGAAATTAAGAATCAGCGTAGCGTTTCGGCCTACGGTTTCAAGATAGAACTTCCAAAGTTCGTCGAGACTCCGCACTGATTCGTAAGAATGCCAGAACCAGCCGGCGCTTGTACCCTTAGCATCGCTTTCTCCGGGCAGCCATCTAAATCCGTTCTCGTCACCGGACTCGCCATAGCCCATGCTCCAGCAAGTCTCACCGGCCCATCCGGCTTCATTGCCGATCCAGCGGGCTTCGCCGCCAAGACCCCACATGACAATATCGGGACATATTTTATGAATTTTATCACGAAGATTCGGCATATCATAATATGTCTCGGGGTCAACGGTACGCGAGCCATAGGCACCACCGTAATATCCGGTGTCGCCGGTAGCGCCATCAAACCACATTTCAAATTGATCAGTGCCATATTGTGCCAACTCTTCACACTGAGGGATGAACACCTTATTTACATAATTTGAAGTTCCATCGCCCCAATATCCGCTGTTACGATCCCAAGGCGACACATAGAAGCCGTATTTCAGGCCAAGCTCCTTGGCAGCAGCAGCGAAATCGCGTGGGATATTGGTCTGTTGCGCATTCGCATTGGAGCTGTTCGTACACTTATGATTTGTGGTTTCGGTGGGCCAAAGACAGAAACCGTCATGATGTTTCACAACAGCGATACCGCCTTTCATCCCCCCCTTTTTTATGGTTTCAAGCCATTGGCGCGGATTGGGAACGGCAGTGGGAGCGAACGTGTTTACCGATTCGTCTCCATTACCCCATTCCTTATTGGTGTAGGTGTTCATACCATAATGGAAGAAAGCATAAAATTCCGTTTCCTGCCATTTCAACTGACGTGCACTGGGCACCGGGTGGACAGGTGCGGGCACGTTGTCCGGATTGTCCAGATTCTGAGACACTATGGAAAGGCTCTGTGCACCAGCCGTCAACGCCGTGCTGCACACAAAGATACCCGCCAATAGATCTGTGTAAATTTTTTTCATCTGATAATTAAGGTTAATACTTAGTGGAATAATATTGGTAAAAAAAATATTTGATTCAGGTATATTTAGTGCCAAAGATACGCAAATCATCCGGCAGTCACCCCCCCCTATTTTTATTAAAAAATGTTAATGATTTCTATCTTTAACATTCCGCATCACTAAATCGGCTTATTCGTACAGTTGACTCAAAAAATTGGCTTCGCCACCGCGAACCGGCCTTCGGCCGACATTCGCTATTTTTTTTCGTCGAATATACTTCGTATATTTGTTCCCGAATAACCAAATCCAATCATAAACACGAACACAAACCCTTAAATTTATGATGAAATATCTTTCGGCAGCAGTGGCATTACTCATCTCCGGAGCTGCCTCGCATGCGGCAGACTCCGCAGACTATGCCAAACTCGTCAACCCATTCATCGGGACAACGAATTTCGGGACTACTAATCCGGGAGCAGTAGTGCCCAACGGAATGATGTCGGTTGTTCCATTCAATGTGATGGGCTCCGCCGACAATGTCTATGACAAGGACGCGCGATGGTGGTCAACACCCTATGAATACCACAACAAATTTTTCACCGGCTATGCGCATGTCACACTGAGCGGCGTAGGCTGCCCCGAACTCGGATCGTTGCTGACAATGGCAACTACCGGCACTCTCGAACCTGACTACAAGAAATACGGGTCGCCCTACGAGAAAGAAACAGCCATGCCCGGCTACTACTCCAACAAGCTGTCAAAATATGACATCACCACGGAAGTGACGGCAACCAAACGCTCTTCGGCAGAACGCTACACATTTCCGGGCGGAGAAGGCAATATCCTGATCAATCTCGGCGAAGGGCTGACAAATGAAAGCGGAGCAAGCGTGCGCCGCATCAGCGACACGGAGATCGAAGGGTCGAAACTACTCGGAACATTCTGCTACAATCCGCAAAAAGTGTTTCCGATTTATTTCGTGATGCGCGTGTCGAAAAAGCCGGACAATTCAGGATATTGGAAAATGCAACCCGAAATGACCGGAGTCGAGGCGGAATGGACTCCCGACGACGGCACATATAAGATATACACGCAATACGGCCGCGAACTTTCCGGCGATGACATTGGCTATTTTTTCTCCTACGAGAACCTGAAACCGGGCGAGCAAGTGGAAGTGAGAATGGGCGTTTCATTTGTCTCCATAGCCAATGCCCGCGAGAATCTGGAGAAAGAACAGGCCTCGCTGACATTCGATGAAATCCGGGCAAAAGCCTATGACACATGGAACGCAGATCTCGGCCGAATCCGCGTCAAAGGCGGGACCGACAAGCAAAAAGAGGTGTTCTACACTGCTTTATACCACGCACTGATCCACCCGAACGTGCTGAGCGACGTCAACGGCCAATATCCATTGATGGAAAGTTTCGGCGATGGCCGGATGAGCGATGGACACGAACGCTACACCGTGTTCTCGCTTTGGGACACCTACCGCAACCTTCATCAACTTATGACACTCGTGTATCCCGAACGCCAGATCGAGATGGTGCGTTCGATGATAGATATGTCAAAAGAATGGGGTTGGCTACCGAAATGGGAACTTTACGGACGCGAAACGTTCACGATGGAAGGCGATCCGGCAATCCCGGTGATCATTGACACCTGGCGAAAAGGGCTGACAGATTTCGATATGGATGCCGCCTATGAAGCGATGAAGAAATCAGCAACAACCCCGGGAGCATCCAACCCCATGCGCCCGGACATAGACCCCTATATAGAAAAAGGCTATGTGCCTCTCGGGACGCATGCCGGCGACAACTCCGGCGACAATTCGGTTTCGCACGCGCTGGAATATTACGTTGCCGACAATGCCCTTGCATGGCTTGCAGAGCAGCGAGGCGACAAGGAATTTGCCAAGGAGCTACGCAAACGCGCCCTCGGATATAAGAACTACTATTCCAAAGAGAGCGGCACGCTGCGCCCGCTCAATCAGGACGGCTCATTCCTGACCCCATTCAATCCGCGCCAAGGCGAGAACTTCGAACCGGTGCCGGGATTCCACGAAGGCTCGGCATGGAACTACACATTCTTCGTGCCCCACGATGTTGACGGCCTTGCAAAACTTATGGGCGGCAAGAAAAAATTCGTTGACAAACTCCAGATGGTGATGGATGAAGGTCTTTACGATCCGGCCAATGAACCGGACATCGCCTATCCCTATCTGTTCAGCCGCTTCAAAGGCGAAGAATGGCGGACACAGAAAGAGGTGAGCCGCTTGCTTGACAAGCATTTCACCACCAAACCCGATGGCATTCCCGGCAACGATGACACCGGCACAATGTCGGCATGGGCCATATTCTCAATGATAGGATTCTATCCGGACTGCCCCGGCGAACCATTCTACACACTGACATCACCGGTGTTTGACGCGGTCGAGATAGACACTCCGCAAGGCACGCTGACAATAGAAACGGAGCGCGAAAGCCCCGAAGCAATCTATATCGATGGAATGCAACTCGGAGGTAAACAGCTAAAATCATACCGCATTTCCCATAGCGACCTGATCAATGGGAAGAATCTCAAGTTTAATCTTAAAAACAATCATAAATAAAATATAACCGGATATGAAAATCTCACATCTTCTCTTGTTTTCGCCCATCCTTCTCGCTTCTTGCGGAGGAAATTCAAGCTATGAATCAGGGGTTGCTGCCGACACGACGAATTGCATCGACTATGTCGATACCAAAATCGGCAGCGGCGGACATGGGCATGTGTTTGTAGGCGCCAGCGTTCCTTTCGGCATGGTACAGCTCGGGCCGACCAGCATTCCACAAAGCTGGGACTGGTGTTCAGGCTACCACGACAGTGATTCAACCATTATCGGCTTCTCCCATACCCACCTCGAAGGGACCGGGATAGGCGATCTCTTCGATGTCACCGTGATGCCGGTTACAGGTAATGTCACATACGCCCGCGGCGAAGAAAAAGACCAGAACTCCGGACTGTGGAGCTACGGCGACCGCTCAAAAGAGATCTCGAAGCCCGGCTACTATTCAATTCCGCTGACACGCTACGGCGTGCTGGCCGAAATGACGGCAACAAACCGCGTAGGGCTTCACCGCTACACATTTCCCGCATCCGACGAATCGGCCATAGTGTTCGATCTGGAAAATGGCGGCTGCTGGGACAAAGCCACCGAAACGCATATTGAAGCCGAGGGCAACAACCGCGTGGCAGGCTACCGCAACTCCACAGGATGGGCAAAAGACCAGAAAGTCTATTTCGTTGCCGAATTCTCCAAACCATTCGATTCATTCGAATTGAAAGGAGAAAAGAACATGTATGGCCGCGCCTCGTTCAAGACCACCGACGGAGAGCAAGTGATGATGAAAGTGGCTCTGTCGCCTGTCTCCATCGAAGGAGCCAAAGCCAATCTCGCAGCAGAAATGCCCTCGTTTGACTTCGAAGGCACTCGCAAAGCGGCTGAAAAAGCATGGAATTCAGAACTTGCCAAAATAATTATCGGGACGAACAATGGTGAAGATCTGACGAAATTCTACACCGCACTGTATCATACGATGATCGTACCCGCCACGTTCAGCGACGTTGACGGCCAATATCGCGGCGCAGACGGCAAAATCTACAAATCGGACAAAACGCAATACACCATCTTCTCACTTTGGGACACCTACCGCGCCCTGATGCCACTGATGTCGATCATACACGCTGACAGAAGCGGCGAAATGGTCAACACGATGGTTGACATTGCCGAAAAACAGGGACGTCTGCCAGTCTGGCATCTGTGGGGCAACGAAACAGACTGCATGATAGGCAATCCGGGCATCATTGCTGTTGCCGATGCCATTGTCAAGGGCCAGAGCGGTTTTGACCGCGACAAAGCCTATCAGGCATTGCTGAAAACTGCCGCCGACACAGCACGCGGAGGCGCAGCACGCCAGCAGTACGGATTCATCCCCTCCGACCTGATGAACGAGTCAATCGCATTCGACATGGAATATGCCATCGCCGATGCCGCCGTTGCAGAAGCTGCAAAAGCGATGGGCGACACGCTCAACGAACGCCGATTCCGCCAACGCAGCCAATCATGGCGCAACTATTTCGATCCGACCACCGGATTTGTGCGCGGCAAATTTGCCAATGGCGAGATGCGCACTCCGTTTGACCCCAACTCCACCACCCACCGCATGGACGACTATTGCGAAGGCAACGCATGGCAATATACATGGCTTGTTCCGCAGGATCTCGACGGTCTCATCAGTCTGTTCGGATCGAAGGAAAAGACTATCGAAAAACTTGATTTGCTATTCTCAACAAGCTCCAAACTGACAGGCAATGATGTATCCCCCGACATTTCCGGACTGATCGGCCAGTATGCCCACGGCAACGAACCGAGCCACCACACCATCTATCTCTACACCATGCTGGGCGAGAATGACAAGGCCGCCGACCGCATACGTCAGGTGATCAAAGAATTCTATACCCTGAATCATGACGGACTTGCCGGAAATGAAGATGCCGGACAGATGTCGGCATGGTATATTCTGTCCACACTCGGCTTCTACGAAGTTGAACCGGCAAGCGGACGCTACTGGTTCGGCACACCGTCATGCCATGAGGCGAAAATTGCCGTTCCCGGCGGGCGGTTTGTTGTGAAAGCCACCGGACTATCGGCCGAAAACAAATACATCCGCGGCGTCAAGCTCAACGGCAAGGACTACGATAAGATGTATATCAACCACTCCGACATCATAGCCGGAGGCGAACTCGAATTCATCATGGGCCCTGCAAAATAACGCACCGACCACACATTAATCAGATTAACCATCCCGGGGCTGTGTCTTCTTTTGACTCAGCCCCATTCTTATGCTCAACCGAAATCGACATCGTGGGCGTTATCGCGGTCGTTATCGCGGTCGAGGCATGCCTCGACCCAACCAAATGGATGATTCTGAGGGATTTAAGTAATTCCGGAATATTGTTTCAATGGTTGGGCGGCGAGAATTAACCACTTTTAACTAATCGAGAGGAGTAATTTTGTCCGATTTACGTAATTTTGTTGGTCATAGCAGTTTAAATGCCATAAAAA
>CAYTLU010000465.1:0-2316 GCA_964438665.1 uncultured Bacteroides sp. | reverse complement strand
CTCTACGCAGGCTGGAATAGCGGTCGGTCTTGACCTTGTAGGCTGGAGCGATGTAAAATTGGTAGGCATATCTGTGGCACGACAGAAAGAACGCGGCACTCAGGTTATTGAAGACTTTGCCAATATGCTTTCCGAATACTATGGCCTGCAGAAAGACTATCGCGGCCACATCAATTTCAACACCGATTATCTGTGTGGTGGTTATGAACAGTATACTCCGGAGATGGCTGAATATCTCGACTGTGTGATGCGCCAAACAGGGTTGATGTTTGACACCACATATTCAGGAAAGGCTTTCTATGGCATGATGGATTACATAAAGAAAAATAATATAACCGAAGATGTTCTTTTTTGGCACACCGGCGGACTTATGAACTTAATGAAATAAACCATAAAACCATTCATGATATGACAATATTGGAACTCCTCAGAAATACCGCTTTCTGGACCTTAGATTATATAAAAGGTGGACGCGTGAGGAAATATATGTCTACGTTGCGCACCATCGATATGCTGGGCGGGTATTTAGATTATCAGAGAGATAGGCTGGATGACCTACTCCATCACTGCATAAATACCGTCCCGGCATATAAACAAATGTCCAGCACAAATTTGGTTGACTGGCCAGTTGTGAACAAGAATGAGCTGAGGGAGAATAAGAAATCTCATCTTTCTTCATTGTACGGAGAAGAGACTCTCATTTCGATGTCGACAAGTGGTTCAACGGGAACCCCCTTCTCTTGTCTACAAGACACAAGCAAGAAGAAGCATGTCAACGCCGAAGTGATTTATTATAGTGGCAAGACCGGCTATAAAATTGGACAGCGAATCATCTATATACGCTCTCTGGTAAAAAAAATTGCAAAGTCACCTCTCCAGCAGTTCTTGTCGAATATATATCACCTAAACTCAAAAGATTTAAGCGATAAAGGCTTAGAGGAACTGTTCCTCCAAATTAAGAAGTTGTCATCGGGAAGCGGAGCCATGATTCTGAGCTATGCATCAACACTTGATGCTTTTAGAAAGTATTTTGAAAAACACGGTTATGACGTTGTAAAGGATTGTAAGATATTTGGTATTATCTCCGGCTCGGAAATGCTATATGATGTAACGAGGGAATCAATGGAGCATGCATTCGGCTGCAAGTGCTTCTCTCGATACTCTAACGAAGAAAATGGGATACTGGGACAAGATGAGGTGGAAAACAATGTATTTCTGGACAACCGAGCCAGTTATATTGTGGAAATACTGAAGTTCGATTCTGACGAACCTGCGTCTCTTGGAGAAGTGGGGAGAGTTGTTGTCACTGATTTATATAACTATGCCATGCCGATGGTTCGCTATGATACCGGTGATGCCGGGGCCTGGGTAGAAATCAAGTACAATAACCAAAAACGCACTGCTATCGGAAATTTTGCCGGACGCGCTGTAGATATAATCTTTGATTGTGACGGAAATCAGATTTCTCCTCATACGATAACCAATGGTATGTGGCAGTTTGAAGGAATATCCCAATTCCAACTTGTCCAGAAACAAAAAAATGAATATGAAATGAGAATCTGCGCAGGTAGCTCCTATGAAGAAGCCAAACTTCTTGAAGTATTACATTCCATAGTCGGAGAAAAAGCAAACATCAAGATAATCTCAGTTGATGAGATTCCTATTTTGTCCTCTGGCAAGAGAAGGTACATCGTCAATGAAATGTTAAAATAATTATTCTTTTTATGAACATTCTATTTACGTGTGCCGGGCGTCGTACATATCTACTCAAATACTTCAAGGAGCAATTAGGCGACGACGGAATGATTATCGGTGCGGATATGCAATTATCTGCACCTGCGCTGTCTGTTGCTGATATTAAAGAGCAAGTGCCGGCTGTATATGCGGACAATTACATCGACAGTGTGCTTGATATCTGTCGCCGGCGGAATGTGAAAGCTGTTATCAGTCTGAATGATTTGGAATTGCCGATTCTGTCAGCTAATCGCAATCGGTTTGAAAGCGATGGCGTGACTCTACTTGTCTCACGGCAAGAGTTAATTGATATATGCTTTGACAAATACCGCACTGCTCAATATATAGCATCCGTCGGGCTGAGTACACCGCTTACATTTGTCAACCTCGATAAGGCCAAGAAGGCCATAACCGAGGGCAAACTCGTATTCCCGCTTGTGTTGAAACCGCGTTGGGGGTCCGGGTCGATAGGCATTGAGTTCGTCAATGACATAGACGAACTTGATGAAGTCTACACCATGCTGCTTAAGAAGGTTAAGAAATCCATTTTGGCTACGGCCTCGCAAGGTGATGAATATATCT
>CAYTLU010000464.1:0-3532 GCA_964438665.1 uncultured Bacteroides sp. | reverse complement strand
GGCTTCCCAGTTGGCGATAGCCGATTTCAACAGCTTGTAGAGTTGAGCGGCTGCGTCTTTATTGGAAAATTTGAGAAGGCCGAGAGCGCGATTGACTTCAACACCACGGATCATGTCAGCCACAAGACGCATCTTGCGCGGCGATGAGGGGACGTTGTTGAGTTTGGCAAAAGCCACGTCTTTCAGCGCTTCCTTTCTCTTATCTGCTGAGTTTCTTTTTCTTACACCCATTGTAGTTAATTCTTTCTTTTTCTAAAAAATTATTTTACAGGGCCCTATCATTTTTTGTTTCCTGCGTGACCGCGGAAGGTGCGTGTCGGAGCGAATTCTCCGAGTTTGTGTCCCACCATGTTTTCAGTCACGTAAACGGGAATGAATTTATTCCCATTATGAACAGCGAATGTGTGACCAACGAATTCCGGGGCGATCATAGAGGCACGGCTCCAGGTCTTGATGACCGACTTTTTGCCGCTGGCTTCCATTGCTTCGACCTTCTTTTCGAGCTTAACACTGATAAACGGGCCTTTTTTTAATGAACGACTCATAAGTTTGCTTAATTAATCAGTTTACTTTTTCCTTCTTTCAATGATGTACTTAGAAGAATGTTTCTTCGGAGCACGAGTCTTAAGACCCTTAGCGTAAAGACCCTTGCGCGAGCGAGGATGTCCACCTGACGAACGGCCTTCGCCACCACCCATCGGGTGATCGACAGGGTTCATCACAACGCCACGGTTGCGCGGACGGCGACCGAGCCAACGTGAACGGCCAGCTTTGCCGCTGCGCTCCAGCATGTGCTCACTATTGCCGACAACGCCGACAGTGGCTTTGCATGTGGCGAGCACCTTGCGGGTCTCTCCTGAAGGTAACTTGATAATCGCGTAATCGCCCTCGCGAGAGACCAACTGCGCGGAAGCGCCGGCTGAGCGTGCCATGAAGGCTCCCTGGCCGGGACGCAACTCGATGTTGTGGATCAGCGTACCGATAGGAATTTTGTTGAGAGGAAGGGCATTTCCGACTTCGGGTGCTGCTTCCGGTCCGCTGACAACTGTTGCGCCAACTTGCAAGCCGTTGGGTGCAATGATATAAGCTTTTGCACCGTCAACATAGTAAAGAAGCGCGATTCGAGCCGAACGGTTAGGATCATACTCGATGCTCTTTACAACGGCGGGTACACCGTCTTTGTTTCTCTTAAAGTCTATCATACGGTATTTACGCTTGTGGCCTCCGCCTTGGTAACGGTTGGTCAGATGGCCTTCGGAGTTGCGTCCTCCGGTTGAGCGTTTGCCGACTGTAAGAGACTTCTCTGGCGTAGTAGCAGTGATTGTACCTTTAAATACGCCAATAATCTTGTGCCTTTGCCCCGGTGTAGTGGGCTTGAATTTTCTTACTGCCATTTTCTATTATATATTGCTATAAAAGTCAATAGTTTCTCCATCAGCTACTGTGATAAATGCTTTCTTGTAGGCCGATGTGCTGCCCTTGAGCAATCCGCTCTTGGTCCAGCGAGACTTGTTTTTACCTCTGACAACAGCAGTGTTGACGTTTTTAACCTTTACACCGTAGAGCTTTTCAACAAGCTGTTTGATCTGATACTTGTTGGCCTCGGGAGAAACCCGGAAGGTGTAGCGGTTAAGCTTGTCCGTAAGCTTGGTTGCCTTTTCGGTAACTATGGGTTCGATTGTGATATCCATTGTTTTACTTCTCCTTTTGGTTAAAGATTATTAATAACGTCAAGGCTACTTTCCGTTAGGAGAATAGCATTGCTGCGCATGATTGCATATGTGTTAATATCCGAAGCTGTAATGACTTTAGCGTCCGGAATATTACGAAGTGACAAATATACGTTTTTTTCCTGGCTTGCTAAAACAAGCAGCAGTTTTTTGCCTTCCGCTTGAAGATTTTTAGCAATTTTTACGAATTCTTTAGTCTTCGGAGCTTCAAATGAGAAGTCTTCCACAACCTTGATCGCATTGTCCTGGAGTTTATATGTCAGCGCTGATTTGCGGGCGAGCTGCTTAACTTTCTTGTTAAGTTTGAAGCGATAGTCACGAGGACGAGGGCCGAACACACGACCGCCGCCTACCAATACCGGTGAATTGATATCGCCGATACGTGCGCCGCCGCCACCTTTCTGTTTGTGAAGTTTGCGGGTTGAACCAGACACTTCGCTACGTTCTTTCGATTTGTGGGTACCCTGACGCTGGTTGGCCAAATACTGCTTCACATCGA
Organism: uncultured Bacteroides sp.; assembly: GCA_964438665.1. Classification (GTDB taxonomy): domain Bacteria; phylum Bacteroidota; class Bacteroidia; order Bacteroidales; family Muribaculaceae; genus Paramuribaculum. The sequence goes on along the minus strand of CAYTLU010000464.1, from coordinate 1,303 downwards.
GATATACGGCGTGCTCGTTGGCATCTATTGCAAACACCTGGTCGTTGAGTTGAGCCTTGCGGCCGGTGTCTTCTCCTTTTATGTTGTAAATTGCGAGTTCCATTATTTCTCAATTATTACGATTGAACCTTTACTTCCGGGGATTGAACCCTTAACCATCAAAAGATTTTCTTCCGGGAGCACTTTGATCACCTGCAGATTCTGAACGGTCACCTTTTCATTGCCCATCTGGCCTGCCATACGCATTCCCTTGAACACTTTGGCAGGATATGAACAGGCACCGATCGAACCGGGCTTGCGCTGACGGTTGTGCTGGCCGTGGGTCGATTGGCCGACACCGCCGAATCCATGACGCTTGACAACGCCCTGATAGCCTTTACCTTTTGATGTTCCCTGAATATCCACGAAGTCTGCTTCAGCGAAAAGGCCGCCGACAGTGATTGTGTCGCCCAGCTTATATTCGCCTTCAAAACCCTTGAACTCGGCCAAGTGTCTCTGAGGTGCTACTCCTGCTTTCTGGAAATGACCCGCCATAGGCTTGGTTGTGTGCTTCTCCTTTTTCTGCTCAAAACCGAGCTGGATTGCCTCATAACCGTCATTTTCAGCTGTCTTAATTTGAGTAACAACACAAGGACCTACTTCGATAACAGTGCACGCCACATTCTTGCCGTCGGCACTGAAAACGGATGTCATTCCGATTTTCTTTCCTAATAATCCTGGCATTTCTCTAAGTTTTTTACTGTTGGTTATTTAATTATCTGTGTCACATTTTAGACTTTGATTTCCACATCGACACCGCTGGGAAGTTCGAGCTTCATCAGCGCATCGACAGTCTTCGCTGTTGAATTGAAGATGTCGATAAGACGCTTGTAGCTTGCAAGCTCAAATTGCTCACGCGACTTTTTGTTTACGAACGTCGAGCGGTTAACAGTGAAAATACGTTTGTGAGTGGGCAGAGGTATCGGACCGCTGATCACAGCGCCGGTGCTCTTGACCGTCTTCACAATCTTTTCGGCCGACTTGTCAACCAAGTCATGGTCGTAAGATTTCAATTTGATTCTGATTTTTTGGCTCATATTGTTGATTTATTATTATTTTACTTCAATAAGTCCACGCGGCCCTGACATTCCGTCAGCACGTTGCGTGCAATCGATGCGCTGACTTCGCTATAATGGCTGAACGACATTGTGCTGGTAGCGCGACCGGAGGTGATCGTACGCAGTGCGGTCACATAACCGAACATCTCTGCAAGAGGAGCTTTTGCCTTAACAACGCGTGCGCCGCTGCGGCTGGTTTCCATGCC
>CAYTLU010000463.1:0-2019 GCA_964438665.1 uncultured Bacteroides sp. | reverse complement strand
CCCAAAACTCACCGAGGCCACCGACATAGCTGCCTCAATCGGAAACCCCACTTTTCGAGCAAATTATGGCAATCAATCAGGTAAAAGCCGGAGCAGTTCTCAACTACGTTATCATAGGTCTTAACACCCTCACAGGGTTGTTGTACACGCCTTATATGTTGCGCTGTTTGGGGCAAAACGAGTATGGCATATATTCGCTCGTCGCTTCAATAATCGCATACTTGACAATACTTGACTTCGGATTCGGCAACGCAATAGTAAGATATACAGCAAAATTCCGCGCCGAGGGCAAGCGACAACAGCAATGGGAGATGTTCGGAATGTTTGTCATCGTTTACTCGGTTATCGGCCTGCTTGCTTTCGCCGGCGGTCTTGGCCTGTATTTCAACGTCGACAGCCTTTTTGGCCAAACTATGACAGCTGCTGACCTCGTACAGGCCAGAACGATGATGCTGTTGCTGACTTTTAACCTCGCTTTTACGTTTCCGTTAAGTATCTTCGGCTCAATTATATCGGCATACGAGAATTTCGTCTTTCAGCGATTGGTCAATATCGCACGAATCCTGCTGTCCACCGCAGTGATGATCGCGTTGCTTTCCGTCGGATTCAAAGCGATTGCATTAGTTGTTGTTCAGACAGTTTTCAATTTGCTTACGCTGATAATCAACTATGTATATTGCAAAAGACGATTGAGAATACGCATTGTATTCAGCCATTTTAACATTCCGTTTCTCAAAGAAATAGCGACATACTCCTTTTGGATATTCCTAAACGCCATAATGGATAAAATCTATTGGGGGACAGGGCAATTTGTCCTTGGCAGCGTCTGCGGCACTGTCGCCGTGGCAATTTTCTCGGTAGCTATCTTGCTTGAGCAAATGTATATGATTTTCTCCTGTTCTATAAGTGGTGTGCTTTTGCCACGAATTACCGCTATGGTGACGAACAATCGAAGCGAAAAAGATGTCTCTGACCTGTTTATTAAAACCGGACGTATGCAATGTTTGATTATTGCATTTATATTGTCGGGATTTATAGTTTTCGGTCAAGGCTTCATCAATTTGTGGGCAGGTAAAGGCTATTCTGATTCGTATATGATCACAGTGATGTTTTTCATCGCTTTGTTCATTCCGCTGATTCAGAACACCGGCATTACTATCCTTCAGGCACGTAATCAAATGAAATTCCGCTCGCTGCTCTATCTTGGCATATCCGTTGTCAGCCTTGCTTTCCAGATTGTCTTGACCCGATATTACGGAGTAATAGGTTGCGCCCTATCGACAAGTGTTGCACTACTATTAGGCCAAGGTCTTGTAATGAACATCTACTACCACCGCAGCCAGCACATTGACATTCCGGCATTCTGGTCTCAGATAGTGCGCATGATGTTCATCCCCGCAATATTTACAACAATAGGGCTAATAGTAGCGAACTATATTGATTTCAACCGGCCTGTGGCGTTCGTCGCAGGTATCATGGCGTTTTCAATAGCGTATATCCCGTTGATATGGAGATTTAGTATGTCCGATTATGAGCGGAATTTAATAATGGTGCCAATAAAACAAATCTTGCACAAATGAAAACTCGTAACGAATATTTTGATTTTTTGAGAGGAATTGCCATTATAATGGTCATTGGGATTCATACTTTGCCGGCATTAAAAGAGTATGATAGTGTTGGTAGTATGTTAACAATAACCATCAGACAGTTGCTGAATTGCGCAGTGCCATTATTTCTGGCTATCTCAGGATTTTTCATTGCAAAGAAGGATTTATCTACCGCTAAATCTCGTGTCCAATTTTGGCGCAAACAGATACCGATAGTGTATATTCCATGCATTATTTTCTCACTTGGTTGGTTTGCCTGGGATTTATTAAAACATGGCCCATCAAATATTATAACCGCCATGCTTACCCTCGCGATATGCGGATATGCCAAGATAGAGCAGCGAGCGGAATTTCATTTGATTACGTGCCTGAAGGATAGTAATGCCGGTGTTCTGAATCAGCGGAATGAACA
>CAYTLU010000462.1:0-3233 GCA_964438665.1 uncultured Bacteroides sp. | reverse complement strand
TATATCGAAGGCGACAACCTCGATGTGCTGAAAGTGTTGCGCGAAACTTACCTCGGCAAGGTGAAGATGATCTATATCGACCCGCCTTATAACACGGGCAACGATTTTGTCTATAATGACGACTTTGCACAGGGCCGCGAGACTTTCGAGCAGCAGAGCGGTTTGTTCGATGAGGAGGGCAACCAAACGCTTGACCCGATGCAGCGCAATACCGAGGCCAACGGTCGTTTCCATACCGACTGGCTCAATATGATTTATCCACGTCTGAAAGTCGCCCGTGATTTGCTGACGGAGGATGGAGTTATCTTTATTTCGATTGATGATAACGAGGTAGATAATCTTAGAAAGATTTGTGACGAGATATTTGGTACTCAAAATCGTCTTGATCGAGGCTCTTTAATATGGGTTAATCGAGGTTCAAGTAAAGGTTTTCGTAAGATTGTAAAAAATCATGAATTCATTCTTGCTTACGGGAAGAATGAAAATCTTGTCCAATCAGTTTATGGAGATAATTTCGCATATTCTCTTGGAGAATTAGAACATTATTGTTTTAATAAGCCAAGTGAAAAAAATCCTTTTGCAGAAGTAAAATTCTCTAAAGGTTGCCGAATAGAGGGTGTTTCAGATATAACTTTCACAGGATCTGTTGGAAAGGAAGTTCAACTTGAAATCGTATCCGGAGAGATGATTTTCAAAGATGGGATTCTTCAAAACGATGTGGTGTTAAGAGGAACATTCCCTTATATCAATCAAATTAACGAATATTTCAAAAATAAGCCTTTGGGCAAACCTACTTTAGATTCAAAGGGTCAAGAATGGCTTGAAATATACTTTAACTCTAAAGGAATGCCTCGCTATCGAAAGTCCAGAAATAACGAAATAATCAGTTCTGTAATTGATGAAACGGCTATTCCTAATTATGGTTCCGAAGACATAAAGAAACTGTTGGGAGCAAAGGAAATTTTTAGCTTTCCAAAACCGAAAGAGCTTGTGTTTCACCTAATTTCATTCTTTTTGCCAAAAGAATCTATTATCCTTGACTTTTTCAGTGGAAGTGCAACAACCGCTCACGCGGTTATGAAACTCAATGCAGAAGACGGAGGCAACCGCAAGTTCATCATGGTGCAGCTTCCTGAATTGACCGATAAAAAAAGCGAAGCCTATAAAGCCGGATATAAGAATATCTGTGAGATAGGGAAAGAACGCATCCGCCGTGCCGGAGCAAAGATTAAAGAGGAGGCAGGCTTGCAGGGGCAGAACCTTGACACGGGTTTTCGTGTACTGAAACTCGACTCGTCGAATATGGAGGAGGTGTACTACACGCCCGACAAGTTCGATCCGAGCCAGCTTGACGGTTTGGTGGATAATATCAAGGCTGACCGCAAGAGCGAAGACCTGCTGTTCCAAGTGATGCTCGACCTCGGCATCGAACTCTCGGCGAAGATTGAGCGCAAGGAGATTGCCGGCAAAGAGGTCTTCTCGGTAGACGAAGATTATCTACTCGCCTGCTTCGACAAGAACGTAAACGAGACGACCATCGAGGAGATGGCGAAGTTATATCCTACCCACCTTGTTATCCGCGATGCCTCGGCAGCCAATGACAATGTGCTCGACAACTTCGACCAAATCATTGCCATTTACTCCAACGAGAAGAAGATTACCTGTCATGTCTTGTAAGCCAAAAACCGCTGATAATTATGAAGAGAATATTTGAATACGAGGATTTGCAACCTGCGCTTGACAAGTTGTTGCAGGATAAAGAATCGAATGAGATTGAGTTCAAGACGGCGGCAGGCGGATTCCCCAAATCATTCTGGGAGACCTATTCCTCTTTTGCCAATACGAACGGTGGCGCGATTGTTTTTGGCGTTAAGGAGAAAGACGGGGAATTCTCTCTCGACGGCTTAACCGAAGAACAGGTGCAAAAGTATGAGCGGGATTTCTTCAACAATATGCACAACAAGCAGAATGTGAATATTCCGCTGCTGAAAGAGGATGATGTTCAGGTAGTCCCTTTTAACGGGGCTTATTTCCTGCTCTTCTATATTCCGCGGGCAGACATAAGTCTCCGACCGGTATATTGTGGCTACGATCCATATACGGGGAGTTATCGGCGCGACATCGACGGCGACTATCATTGTACGCGCGGCGAGGTGACCAGTATGTTCTCCGATGCCAATTTGACGAATCCGGCAGACGGGCGTATCTTGAAAAACTACAGCAAAAAAGATTTGGATGCCGATTCCATCAAGCAGTATCGGCGCAAGTTTGAGCAATGGAATCCGGATCATGTGTGGAATATATTGCCGGATGATGAGTTCCTCAATAAGTTGAATGTATTTAGAACAGATCGGAAAACCGGTGAATATGGATTGACCTATGCCGGTCTGTTGATGTTCGGAACCTATAGCGCCATTATGGACGAGAATCCGAACTTCTTCCCCGATTATCAAGAGATACAAGACCCGAAAGACCGTTGGGTGAATAGAATTTACCCCGATGGTAACTGGGCGTCAAATTTGTTTCAGTTTTACAGCCGTGTGCTGCCTATCCTGCAAAACTTTCTGCCAAAGCCGTTTCAGTTAGAAGGGAATCAGCGGAGAACTGAAACTCCCGCGCATGTGGCTGTCCGGGAAGCATTGGCCAATACGCTCGTTCATGCGGATTATACGGAAAATGCGTCGCTGAACATATATAAATATCCTAACAAGATAGTATTCTCCAATCCCGGGACGATGCTTATATCCCTGAAACAGTATTATCGTGGCGGCGAGAGTGTTTGCCGAAACAAATACCTGCAGACAATGTTCACCTTCTTGGGATCGGCAGAAAAGGCCGGCAGCGGTGCAGATAAAATCATTCACGGCTGGGAGGAGTTGAAATGGAAGAAACCGTACATTATGGAGAGAAGCCGGCCTAACAAGGTCGTTTTAACGATGTCTATGGAGTCGCTGTTAGACGCAACGGTTTTGGAGGCATTGGAGAAGCATTTTGGAAAAAAGGTAAAAGATCTTCCGCAAGATCAGTTGGTTACTTTGGCGTTGGCACATTCGGAAGAGGAGATAACCAATGAACGGCTGCAAAGTGCCTTGGAAATGCACAGAACCGATATCACGAAGATGTTGAGCAAGTTATGTTCTATGGAATTACTGGAATCGTCAGGTCATGGCAGAGGCACTAAATATCATATATATGGAGTCAATGAGGGACTTCCGGAGGAAAATATGGGACTT
>CAYTLU010000461.1:0-14410 GCA_964438665.1 uncultured Bacteroides sp. | reverse complement strand
CGTCACACGGTCGCACCAGAACGCGGCGCACTCCCGCATCATGGGATAACCCGTGCGGCACAGCCACTCGCCGTCGCGCGTGACGCAGTAATACTGCCACGCCGCAATAGCCACGTCGGCCGTGATGTGGTGTTCGAGCGGGCCGGTCAGGGCGAAGGTCGGCGTCGACTCCTCACCCCAGCGGTCGCTCTCCCACGGAAACATCGCACCGCGGTAGCCGTGGGCATAGGCGCGGCGGCGGGCTGCTTCGAGGCGGTCGGCACGGTAGTCGAGCATCTGACGCGCCAGCTCGGGATGCAGCACCACGAGCGGCGGGAACATCCATGTCTCGGCATCCCAGAAGATATGGCCGTTGTAGCCTGCCGATGTCAGCCCCATGGGGGCGATGCTGCGGCGCGAGCCCTCGCGAACGGACGAGTAGAGGTTGTAGAGAGCGAAGCGCACGGCGCGCTGGGCTTCGTCGTCGCCCTCTATGACGATGTCGCTCCGCCAGAGTTCGGACCACAGCCTTTCATGCGCCGCGACCAATGCTTCGGTGCCCTCGCAGGCCGCATAGATCGCCTGCCGCTCCGATTCGTTCCACGGGTCGGCAAAACTTTGCGTCGTGCAGACGACGCCCACCAGCGCGAACTTCGCCCGCTCGCCCCTGCCGAGTTTTGCGGCGATGCTTCCGGCGCTCTCCTCGCAGAATTTGCTGTCGCAGAGGAAAACCGAAGCCGCTACAATATGGTTATCACCGCCGTTGTAGCTCGCTTCCGACCGCTGCACCTTGCAACCGTCCTCCTCGCACCACACCGTGCGGCTTTCGCGCAGCGTGTCGGCCATTTCGGCCGGGATGGCGTGGCGGTTGACGAAGCGTACCTCCGTGTCGCGCAGCGCTTCGACCTCCACCTCCGCTATAACGGCATAGGGCAGGTTGCGCAGGGCGCGGATGCGGTATTCGATGCGCAGGGTTTCGGTGGCGAAACGTGTGGCGTGCACAGCCCGCCGCAGGTCGATCTCCTGCTCCCACTCGCGCAGCGGGCCGAGGTTCTCCACCGTAAGCCCCAGCGGGCAGATGCTTTCGAGAATGCGGCTCACTCCGCCGCGTCCTCCGCGTTCGCAGGCGCCGCCGACAATCAGCGGCCCGACCTCGAACGGCTCCTTGCCGACCACAAGGCCCAACTCTCCGTTGGCCACCGTTGCCGGAGCGTAGCGGGCCGTATCATGGGCAATGATTGTCCAACCATTGTTTTGCGCCGCCGCAAAAAGCGGCATCAGCCACAGAAGCAGAGCGAGGAGATGTTTCATCTTATTCGTTTTTCGGAATGAATGTCACGGCCGAGATCTCTGTCAATAAGGTAATATAAACCTACGTCCCATTCGAAGAGACAACATCAACAATAAAAACAAAAATATATCAATGTTTTGATTATTCCAAATAGTTTTCGAGAATTTAAAAAATATGATTACGTATAACTGAAAATATTACAATTGGAATTATCCGAAAAAAGACGTAATTTTGAACATCATCATTGATCGGGGCGGATACCATGTCGGATAAAACGAAATATAACACATTGGATGAACGTATGTTTGAGAAAATATTCTCCGAATATAAAAGTTCGTTTATCCGCATAGCATACCGCTATGTAAGAGATTGGGATGTCGCCGAAGACATTGTTCACGATGGCTTTAAGGTCTTGTGGGAAAAAAGAAATGACATCACGCTAACAAGTGATAAAACGGCTCCTACATATACATTCGTCACAATAAAAAGCAAGTGTGTGGATTATCTTCGGCGAAAATCCTTGAGATTAGCGACGGAGGATAAAATTCGTATTTCGCAACAACGATTGATCGAATTGGATATTGCAACATTGGAGGCTTGTAATCCTAATGAACTTTTACGAGATGAAATATTGGAAATTCTCGATCAAACTTTGTCCAAGCTACCTACTCGTTGCCGAGAAATTTTTTATAAGAATAAATTCGAGAATAAGAGTTACCAAACAATCGCTGCCGAAATGCAATTGCCATACACGACGGTACATTTCGAAATGAAAAATTGTTTGAAATTCTTACGAGCAGAGTTGAAAGATTATATCCCTTTGGCTATGCTATTTTTTTCTAATACCTTGCACTCGTAAGGAGAAGGCAGAATTAACATATTCTTTTTTATAAAAAACAGCGCTTTTTAACTCCCCAAAAGGTGTTGTCAATCGTCTTTTATATAGAGAACATAAAATTGATTGTGTTATGGATGATTTGATCTTAAAATATCTGAATAATTCAATTACAGACGAAGAAATACTCATATTGTATGAATGGGCGAATAAATCGCCTGAAAATATGACACAATTGCAGCGAATAGATACATTGAATAATATGAGTATCATTGCAGAGTGTCGCACAAAACACGGTTCAAACAGAATTAACCTATCACGGAAGAAGCGAATCTTGCGTTGGACAGTTTCGGCTGCAGCGATTGTGTTGATCGGATTATTTAGTGGCCATATAATTTCTGAATACAAGATTTCCCAATTTACTGCACAGCAAGTAACATTTTTCTCACCAAGAGGTCAACGTTCAATACTTGAGCTGGCCGATGGGACGCATGTTTGGCTCAATGCTGGCAGCAGTCTCAAATACCCGCTCAATTTTTCAAAAAATGAACGCCGAGTTTTTCTGTCCGGCGAAGCTATGTTTGATGTAACACCTAATAAGGATTGCCCGTTTTACGTTGAAACACGCGATTGTACATCGAAAGTTCTCGGAACGAAATTCAATATTCTCGCCGATGAACAGATTGGTATCTTCGTAGCGTCACTTTTAGAAGGTAAATTACAGGTTTTCTGTAAGCAAACCTCCGATAGTTTGACCTTGATACCGAACCAAACAGCTCGTTTGAAAGGCGGTCATCTCGTTCATGAACCGATTGAAGATTACAATGATTATCGGTGGACAGAAGGTATTATCAATATCCGTGGCCTATCATTCGAGGAGGTTATTCACAAGTTGGAATTGTCTTATAATGTAGATATAATTATCATAAAAGAGACACCAACCGAGAATGTCGGAATAGGCAAGATTATCGTATCATCCGGCATAGAACACGCTCTGAATGTATTACAGTGTGTTTGGGATTTTAATTACACGATAGATCAGAACAAGAGAATAGTAACTATAAAATAACGACACAATCATTTCTGGAGAAAATTGCTAAAGTAATATGCCTATGAATAGAGCTTAATGAACTGAAAAACCACATCAACGATTTTGACCGATATACAAAATGACCTACGGAAGCTGCAACTACCGTAGGCCGACGGTCTAATTGGAACATTACTCAAATTAAACCTTTAGAAAAACAAATTTATGAATAAACTTTTTATTCAGCAAATAAAGAGCCTGTTTATACTTTTGTTCATTTCGTTAGCAATTTCTCCTATAAATGCGAACGGACAGACGATAGCACATGTGTCTTTGAACTATAAAGACGCAGAATTGCAAGCTGTCATCAACGAAATCGAACGGCAAACAGGTTATTTCTTTGTTACAACCCAAGCAGTCGACACTAAATGTCACGTAAATGTGCATGTAAACAACCGTTCGGTTGTTGAAGCATTGGAACAAATGGTTAGCGGCACAAACATCCATTATACGCTAAAACTTCCAAATATCGTTTTATCCGAAAAAAGAATCGAGCAACTTGCTTCGATTAACGGTCGAGTTGTTGATACCAATAAAAATCCAATTATTGGAGCATCTGTAATTGTTATTGGGACAACGCTTGGAGCAACAACAGATGCGAATGGGTATTTTTCAATTCAGGCCCCCCCTCCTGTAAAAGGCCGGAAATTGGAAATCAATTATCTGGGATACAGCAAAGCGGTTGTTACCGTGGATAATCGCACTCATTTCGACATTACGCTCGAAGAGTCAACGGAGCAAATCGAGAATGTTGTGGTCACTGCACTTGGCATTCGTCGTCAGGAAAAATCTTTGAGTTATAATGTTCAGCAAGTCAAGAGTGAAGATTTCCTGACAGTCAAGGACGCGAATGTCATGAACTCTCTAATGGGTAAAGTGGCGGGCGTTACAATCAATTCGTCTTCATCGGGTATTGGAGGTGCATCGAAAGTCGTTCTGCGCGGAAATAAGTCAATCTCGCAGTCGTCCAACGCTCTCTATGTAATCGACGGTATTCCGATGCACAATTTCTGCAGTGGCGGAGGCACTGAGTTCGATTCGAAAGGTGCGACAGAATCTATTGCGGATATTAATCCCGAAGACATTGAGTCGATTTCCGTTCTGAATGGAGCTGCGGCCGCCGCTCTCTATGGCTCAAATGCCTCCAATGGTGCAATCATAATCAATACAAAGCAAGGAGCTGCCGGATTGAAGATCTCCCTTTCAAGTAATACGGAATTTCTCAGCACATTCATTCTTCCTGATTTTCAAAACCGCTATGGCACGGGTAGCAACGGGAAATCGAGCGGGTCCTCTGTTTACAGCTGGGGAGAGCGTTTAACCTCTGCAGCACAAACTGGGTATACACCGAAAGATTTCCTCGAAATAGGTCACATATATACTAATGCGCTGACGCTTTCGGGGGGCACCGATAAAAATCAAACTTTTTTCTCTGCCGCCTCAACCAATTCGGATGGTATTATCCCGAACAATGAATACGATCGTTACAATTTCACATTTCGTAATACATCGTATTTCCTGAAAAACAAGCTAAAAATAGACGCCAATGCAAGCTACATCTATCAAAAGGATCAAAATATGACCAATCAAGGAGTCTATTCAAATCCTTTGGTTTCAGCATATCTGTTTCCTCGTGGAGAAGATTTCTCGATGTACAAGCTTTTCGAGCGATACAACGAATCTACAAAACTCATGGAGCAATTCTGGTCGGATGACCTTGAAGGTGGAGACTTGCGTATGCAGAACCCTTATTGGATTGCATATCGGAATCTGCGTAACACCGATAAGAAGCGCTACATGCTCTCCTTGTCGGCAAGTTACGATATTCTGCCGTGGTTCAATGTCGTAGGTCGTGTGCGTATCGACAATGCCAACTCTCTCTATACGCAAAAACTATATGCCACATCGAATACGACCATTACTGACGGTAGCGCTAACGGTCATTATACGGAATCCCGCAATTATGATTCCCAGACATATGCGGATATAATGTTCAATATCGACAAAACATTCGGAGATGATTGGTCGCTCAGCGCCAATGTCGGAGCGTCGATCAATAATATCAAAACGGATGAACTCTCGTATAGAGGGCCTATCCAAGAAAATGGGCTTCCGAATGTCTTCAATGTATTCGATTTGGATGATACGAAAAAACGGGCTTCGAAATACGGTTGGCAAGAACAGACTCAATCCATATTCGCATCGGTCGAAATTGGATGGAAACAAATGCTCTATCTGACTGTTACGGGACGTAACGATTGGGCTTCGCAACTCGCCAATTCGCCTAAATCTTCGTTCTTCTATCCTTCGGCTGGCCTTTCATGGGTGCCGACATCGTTGTGGAACATGGGAAATGCGTTTACATATCTGAAATTACGCGGATCTATTGCATCGGTCGGCGTACCATTTCCTCGCCATCTAACCTGTCCTACTTATGAATACGACGCAACAAACAAAATTTGGGTAACGAAGACGCACTATCCTATCGGAGATCTACATCCCGAACGCACCCGAACCTACGAACTCGGCATGGATGCTCGTCTGTGGAAACATATTTCCGCTTCAGTTTCGTGGTATTGGGCGGATACGTACAATCAAACTTTCGATCCGCAAATTTCCGTGTCTTCTGGATATTCGACGATTTATTTGCAAACTGGTCATGTCCGAAATATGGGAGTTGAAGCGACACTCGGATATTCAAACCAGTGGCGTGATTTCGGATTGTCGTCCAACTTTACCTTCTCTTGGAATAAAAACGAAATCGTAGAACTCGTACAGAACTATGTACACCCAGAAACAGGCGAGCTCATTTCGAAGGATCGGCTCGAAATTAAAGGTCTGGGGAAAGCAAAATATATTCTTAAACCCGGAGGAACATTAGGCGATTTATATACGACATCGAACCTAAAATACAACGACGACGGTTATATCGAAGTGGATAAAAACGGGAAATTTATTCTCGAAGATGATTGCGGAGACATCTATCTCGGGTCGGTTTTCCCGAAATACAATCTTGCATGGCGTAATGATTTCCGTTACAAGGGGCTGCATTTGGGCATCATGTTTACAGGTCGCATCGGCGGTATTTGTTATTCGGCAACGCAAGCCAATATGGATCTATTCGGCGTGTCGGAGGCTTCTGCCGCAGCACGTGATACTGGAGGCGTATTTATCAACGGACGAGAGTTGGTTGATGCACAAGCATGGTATCAAGCAGTCGGTTCGCAGTCGGGCTTGCCGCAGTATTATACTTATTCAGCTACCAATTTCCGTTTGCATGAACTTTCGTTGGGATATACGTTACCTGCGAAATGGTTTCGCGACAAAATGCGAATGACGGTATCGTTTGTCGGCAGCAATCTGTGGATGATCTATTGTAAAGCTCCGTTCGATCCCGAATCCATTGCATCTACAGGACTGAATTATCAAGGTATCGACTACTTCATGATGCCTTCCATGCGCAGATTGGGCTTTAATGTAAAATTTGAATTTTAATAGATGACCAGCATGAAAAACATATTTAGCAAGATGCAGCTACTGCTGCTTACGGCAGTGCTGCTCATTATCGGCAGTTGTACTTCGGATTTCGAAAACATCAACAAGAATCCGAACGAAGTGACTGATGCCCAATTGCAGGCGCTCAACTACAAGATCGGTACGAACATAAAGATGCTTCAGAGTTTGGTAATCCCCGTAGAGGAGCATATGTATCAATTCAATGAATCTCTTTCGGGTGGTCCGAATGCTGGTTATATCGGAGCGACGGTTGACGCATGGCTTACGAAATTTGAGACTTTCAATCCGTCTGCCGATTGGCGCAAATGGCCGTTTGTGAATGTTATTTCGGAGACGTATCCTCCCTATCGGGCGATTGTCAATGCGACAGACGATCCTGTGGCAATCGCATTTGCGGAGCTGCTCCGAGTAGCTATCATGCACCGTGTCACAGACAGCTACGGACCTATACCGTATTCCAAAATCATAGCGGACAAAAAAGAATCCTTAAAAGTGGCATATGACACGCAGGAAGTTGTCTATATGAGTATGTTCGAAGAGCTTGATAGAGCAATAGCTACTTTTGTCGACTATTCGACCATGAGTGCGGACGGATTCAAGCGTTATGACAATGTTTATTATGGCAATATATCTCAATGGGCGAAATATGCCAACTCACTCAAACTGCGCATGGCAATGCGCATATCATTGGTAGCGCCCAATCTTGCCCGGCAGAAAGCGGAAGAGGCGGTTGCGGCCGGCGTCATTACCGACAATGTAGACAATGCCGCCATGCACGCCGCAGAAAATCGCATGACGCTTATCTATAACGATTGGAGCGACCATCGCATTGGAGCCGACATTTTCAACTATATGAACGGGTATAACGATCCCAGGCGAGAAAAGATGTTTCTGAAAAACGATCAAGGAAATTATGCCGGCATACGTATTGGCATCGTTCCCAACAGCAAGGCACGGTGTGTCGCTCGTTATTCCAACATGCAGGTAACATCGTCTACGCCTTATCTTTGGATGAACGCCGCTGAAGTAGCATTTTTGCGAGCTGAAGGCGCTCTGCGCGGCTGGTCGATGGGTGGAGATGCCCGGGCATTGTACGAACAGGCAATCCGGCTGTCGTTCGCAGAACGCGGCGCAGACGGCGTAGATACCTATATTTCCGATGCCGTATCGCGTCCGATTGCATATAACGATCCTCTTAGTTTACATAGTGTTGCGACTCCGCAGAGTACGATTACAATTGCATGGGAAGACGGAGACACCGAAGATGTCAAGGAACGTAATCTCGAACGCATCATTACCCAAAAATGGATAGCCATATTCCCGCTCGGAGTAGAAGCATGGTCGGAATATCGTCGCACGGGTTATCCGCGCTTGTTACCTGCCGTAGAGAATAAAAGCGGCGGTTCAGTGGACGTGCGCTACGGTGCTCGCCGATTCCAGTATCCCGTCGAAGAATATACGGAAAATGCCGAGAATTTGCAAACCGCTATATCGCTACTGAACACTGAATCCGCCAACGGTATGGGTGACGTTATGGGAACCCGTGTATGGTGGGATTGTAGAACCTTAAACTAACGAACCAATGAAAATGAATCGCATATTAATGTTTTTTGCTTTGGCTGTCGTCTCTTTTGTATCCACGTCATGCGATGATTGGATGGGAATAGAGCCCCTTGACCAGCAAGTAAAGAACCCGCAGGAGCAGGACCCTGAACTATGGGCAGAATATACCGCGAAGCTGCGTAGTTATAAGCAGAGTGAACATTTTATTGCTTTCGCTCGTTTTGACAATGCGCCGGCTGTTGCAACCAGCGAAAAGGATTTTCTTCGCTGTCTGCCGGATTCTCTCGATTTTGTAACACTCACAAATGCCGCAAATCTTTCGCAGTATGATGTCGAAGACCTTGCCATCATGCGTGAAATGGGAACGAAAGTGCTTTATCAAGTGGATTATGCCTCCAGAATGGATGAGTTCGACAATTTGCAGGCACTTGGTACTTACCTCGATAAGGTAGTCTCAAGTGTTTCGAAGAATGGGTTGGACGGTTACTCTTTCACAGGAATACCATACTCTGGTGATGCCGCCCGTGCGGAAGTGGCAGCTCTTCTCGTAGAGAAATTGGGAGCAGATAGAGATAAAACGCTTGTATTCGAAGGTGATCCGACGTTTATCGCGCAGGATGACAGATCAAAAATCGACTATTTTGTTCTCAATACCAGTGAAACGACCAACGTGACCGACTTGAAACTACAAGTGCTTCGCGCCTTAAACTTCGTTGCTGTCCCGGCTGAAAAACTGCTTCTCGCTGCCGATACGACAATGGCGCTGATGGATGAGTCGAGAACCGAAATCAACGCTGTAACTGAGATTGCGAATCGAGTTATTTCATTCGGGCCATTGGGAGGTATTGCAGTGTACAACCTGCAATCCGACTACTATGATACGGATATGAACTATCCGTTATTGAGTAAAGCAATCCAAATTATGAACCCTTTAAGATAAAGGAATTATGAAAATATACAAAACATATGCTTCCATTCTCGTCGCAGTCGCATACGGATTGGTTGCGTGCGACAATTACGACGAAGGGAAGCGAGCGTTCGATAACGCAGCCTATCTCGATGTCGCCAAGATGTCAAATACACAGGCTATGACATTCAAAAAGACGCTTGTCGAAATGGATAAGCAAATCGTCGCTACATTGGCATATCCTATTGACACGGACATCGCCGTATCCATTGCCGTAGCTCCGAATTTGGTGGAAAATTACAACATGGCACATAATACGGCCTATCCGATGCTGGATGCAAAGTATTACTCGCTTTCCGATTCACAAGTAGCCATTCTTGCGGGAAAAACAACCTCAGAAGCTGTCACCGTGCATTTTACAAATCTGGATGAATTAGAGATCGACAAAATCTATCTGTGTCCTGTCACAATTGCCGATGCCTCAATAGCGGTGTTGAATGGAGCTGCTACGACCTACTATCTGATAAAACGCTCGTCAGCCATCACTTCCGCAGCCAGCCTACGCAATAATTGGATTACTTTCCCCGAACTCGACAAGTGGGGGCCACTGGCAGAACGCTATTCAAACCTTACGGCGATTACTTTCGAAGCGATTATCCGTGTCGATGATTTCTCGAAACATTCCGAAATTTCAACAGTAATGGGTATCGAGGACTATTTGTTGCTTCGTATCGGCGATGCCAGTTTCCCGCGAGAACAGTTGCAGTTCGATGGTTCCGGAGCCGGCTTTGGCAAGTTCCCGAAGAAAGACGAATTCAAGAACCTCCGGGCCGGAGAATGGTATCACGTCGCGTGCTCTTACGACCAGGCGACACGCATCGTGCGGATCTTCGTAAACGGCAAAATTCAGAGCGAAGGCACTGAAATGGGTTCATCGACACCGGAACCGATCAATCTCGCCAAACGAGCCTACTACAATCTCTACGAATCGAATCTCGACAATCCGGAATATGAAAAATATATGGGCTGGAGCGATGCGCGCCAACTCTTCGTCGGCAAATCGTATGACGATACACGACAGTTGAACGGTGACGTTGCAGAAGTTCGCGTATGGTCGGTGGCTCGTACTGAACAGGAGATATGGGATAACATGTACGATATTGCCGATCCCAGGAACGAACCGAATCTGTTGGGGTATTGGAAATTCGACGAAGGAGCAGGCAATACTATCAAAGACTGCACGGGACATGGCAACGATGCCGTGGCTGCATACGATCTCATATGGCCCGATGGTATTGAAATTCCGCAAATTAATAGAGAAGAATAAAATGAATCTGATTATGAAATCTATGATAAAAGGCATCCGGTACAGTTTATTATGCCTCGCATTCATTGCCGGAATGTCCGCTTGCAATATGGACGATATTGCATATGAAACAGGGGACCGACCGGATGACAAGGTACTCAACACGACATTCGGGACACTGCGCAGTCAGCATTCCGCAGGGAGCCACGTATCGGTATCTTTAACCGAAGGCAACGGCACGACGAGCGATTACATCTACTATTCGTTGACGCAACCGGCAACGAACGCCGTAACTGTTTCGGTCTCGACAGATGAAACATTGGTAGAAACTTACAATGCTGCTTATGGCACTGCATTGCCAATGTTGCCGGCCGAGAACGTGAGTATTGCGAACGGAGGTTCGCTGACAATCAATGCAAGCGACAAAAAGTCGTCTTTGTTGAAGATTGAGTTCACCGCATTGGGGTTGGAGCCGGGCACGTATCTACTGCCTATAATAGTTACAGGAACCTCCGACAAAGCATTACAACTTTTTTATGGCGTGAGTGTTCGCGGATTGGATCTGATCGAAACCCCGTTGGATACAGACTTCCTATCCGTGTTTTACCTGAATACGGACGATTATCAACCGTTATTGGCTGATATTTTTGCCGTCCAAAAAGAAGATGCAAATACATTCGAGTTAATCTGGAAACGAACGATTGGTAATATCGTGAATCTGCGTGTCGTGCAGATCGGGTATGATGCTGCGACAAATGGCCCCGCATTGGTATTGAATGCCAATATCCGATATGTATTGGAAAATGCGAATAAATACATTCGTCCGTTGCAGGACAAGGGTCGCAAGGTTTGTCTTTCGATCGAAGGTGCAGGTAGTGGATTGGGATTTTGCAACCTCTCCGATGCGCAGATTGCAGATTTCGTAATGCAGGTGAAAAATGTAGTGGAGATATACGATCTCGATGGCATCAATCTGTTTGATCGAAATTCCGGTTATGGCAAAGAGGGCATGCCTGCAATGAATACGACATCCTATCCGAAATTGATAAAAGCCATGCGCGAAGCATTGGGTACAGATAAACTTCTGACGGTATCCGATTATATGGAACCTACCGAGTATTTCTGGGATACCGAAGCAACCGGTGGAATAGCTGTCGGCGAATACATCGACTATGCGTGGAGCGGCTATATGAGTGAAAACGAGGATATTCAGCTCATTGATCCGGGGCTCGACCCGAGTGAAGCCGAGATGATGGGCATCATGCTGCTCGAAAGAAAAGCCTTTGCAGGCCTCGACCCCTCTCGATACGGTTGCTTTGCTGTTCCGTGGTATGACCCCAATAATGAGTATCTTGCCAATTTAACGGGTTTCATGAATATAATGATGTGGAATTTATGCGGATACATGAAAAGCAACATCGTTGTATATAGCGATTTAATTACCCGATTGCAGAGTAAATATGAACTAACTGTCCCAATGGTAATATCCACTGTATATATGTGTATTACTCAAGACTGTATGGATTTAGAAACAGGCGAATTGATTAATAACTATGTGTTTGCCGCCACTGACGGATTAGGGGGAAATGATCCGAATACATGGCCATATAATTATTTAATGAAAGATTGGTGATTAAACAGAACACAAATACAGGACAAATGTCCGACATCCAATTTTATTAACCGTTAAAAACAAACAATTATGAAACGCAATCTTTTGACGTTGACGGCCATGCTCTTTGCAGCTGGCGCTCTGTTTTCCGCTTGCAACAACGATGCGGAAGAAGCCAATGTAATCCCCGATGAAGCACAGGCTGCCGAAACCCGCGCTTACGGAGATAAGACACCCAAGACGGTTGCTTATATCGAAGTAAACGACGTGAATCCGCGCAACGCCGGCGCATACAGCATCGGGTCGGAGCCCTTCTTCGACATCGCAATTATCTTCGCCGCCAATGTACATGCCGATGCCGACGGTGATCCCGCATTGCATTTCAATGACAATGTAACGCAGATTATGTTGGATGTCGACGAGTATATCAGACCCTTGCAGGCCAAAGGTATCAAGGTACTGCTGAGTGTACTCGGTGATCACAAGGGAATCGGCGTATCGAACCTGACCAATGCCCAAGCGCAGAGTTTCGCGAAAATCCTGGCTTATGCTGTTGAAAAGTACGGTTTGGACGGCATTGATTTCGACGACGAATATTCGAAATACAATACCAATGGTTTTCCGAACTACAATACGACGTCGTTTAGTGCTCTGATCAATGCCCTTCGCGCCGAAATGCCTGCCGGTAAGTTGATCACGGTATTCGACTTTGTAATGGATACCGGTGGCCGGTCATATGTCAACCCGGCGGCTCTTGCCAATCTCGACTACGCATGGTATGCCTATTTCGGTCCGAACAGTTTCGGCACTTCGAACATAAGCGGTATGCCGGCAAGCAAGTGGTCGCCGCAGGCGCTTAACCTAAACATCGCTTACAATGTCCTGACTTTATCTCAAGTTCAGAGTCGTTCCAAAAAAGCGAAAGATGAAGGCTATGGGGCAATTATGACCTATGACCTTCGCCCGTCTTCGGAGCGTAGCGGTACGTTGGCCGTTCTTCAAAGAATCGCCACTGGCGCCGGCTTCGGCACGGTAACTAAATCCGAAAGCGATCACCTGAAAGATTGGACACCTGGGCCTACTCTCACCATCACTAAGAATGACATCTAATCTGATTCGAAGGATGTTTGGACCGTATTAAGGTACGCTTGAGACGCGACCGGCCCGTGCATCTTCGGATGTACGGGCTTTTTTATATCATTGAAAATCCCTTGCAAATAAAAAAGAAAAAGATTGCCGGCCTTTATGAAGAACGATAAAAGATATGCTTGAGACGCTGTGAATCTTCTGACGTTGAGCCGGCAACCCTGTAAAATACTACTAAAATAAAGCCCTATAATGGCTGAACTCAAAACGATCGGATATGATGTTCCATATCCCATCATCTTTCGGTTCATTGAAGCACGCACAAAAAAGCACGAACTCAACCTATTTCCACCTCAGGCTCGCTAAAACCCCGACGAAATAACAAGTTAGTCCGTGCATATGATGAATATTGCACACGAACATCTATCATCCTATCCGTCGTCCTTGTTTATTAGCGATTTCGAGGCGGTGACGATAGGTGAACAATCATTTGATTGTTGTTGCAAATATACGGAATATTCTTAATAATCACAAATATAAAGAAAAATGACCCTATTGTCGGGGTAGGGTAACGTTTGAGAAGAAATCGGCGAAACAAACATATCGTACTACAATTATGTTAAGCATCAAGAGCCTGAACCAGAGCAATTTCATTATTATATTAAGATCGGCTGTATATACTCCGTTTTCACGACAAGAGCACTTGCGGTTGACAATTGCCTATGAAGATTTTTTGCGAAGTGTAAACCGGGTTGTACAGAGTCAAAAATCTTATCTCGAAAAATTACGCATTTTCACATGTGCTTATGAGGTGATCGACCTTATTAAACGGAATATGGCTGATCGTACATCGCTCCGCTATCATTATGCTCAATCGGCTTGTACGATCCTTGATTTCGAGAAAAAAGCGATACTGCTTCAATTGAAATACCCGAATGTAATCAATTCTACCAGGCCCGATCATACTTCGCCTTTCCGCTTGTCGAAAAATTTTACATTGACCGACTTGATGGAGATAATCACTTCATTACATGCCCTCGGATTCTTCTGTATGCCGGACGGAACACCGGCGGCGTTGTCAAAAATCTCACGTGAGTTCGGAGCATTATGCGGCGTGAAAATCAAGAATCCCGACAACAGCCGCTGGGCTATTCTCAATCGTAAAATCAAACTTACCCATTTCCTCGATATTCTCCGCAATACACTTGTCGATTTGAGCCAGAAATAA
>CAYTLU010000460.1:0-2958 GCA_964438665.1 uncultured Bacteroides sp. | reverse complement strand
TCTGATATTCATCGCAGACAAGCGGACGGCAGCGCATTTTTTTGTTGGCTGCATGGAATGTCGCCAAACGGTCCATATCGGTCGACGGGCATAGCACAAAGACATTTTTATAGCGCCGCATCAACTCCGCCGCCTTGATTTTCAAATCGTTTTCGTGCACGATATTTTTCTCCTCACGATTGAGCATCGTACCCTCGCATATCAGCACATCGACCCCTTGCGGAACAATATACTTTCGCAGCGTCGGCAGCAGGCCTTTGCTCAAATATCCATGCCCGCGAAAATCACCCGTATGCAGCACGCGTTTGCCGTCAGCCTCGATCAAAAACATATAGGCATCGGCCGCCGAATGGCTTACGAAATAGGGCGTTACCCGAATATCTTCACCGACAAGCACTGGCTTAGCTGTCTCGAAAGTGCGGAAACCTTCCAGTCGGGCGACATCGGCTTGGCGCTGCTCCTGCTGTCCGGGAATATGTACCAGATGTTTCAGCTGTATCGCCATCACCCGTTTGGCGAGCGGCCCGATATACTGCGGCGTCGACTCGGGAACATGACGAAAGAGGTCTACGTGGTCGCCGTGATAGTGGGTGTAGAAGATCGCATCGCAACCCGCGCAAAGCGTCTCGACAGTCGCCGGATTATCCATCTTGTCCTCGACCGGCTCGTCGCCCTGCGGCAGGTTGTGTCCGAGGTCGATCAGCACCTTCGACTTCGCTGTGCTAATCTCCGTAATACACCCGCCAATCTGGTCGATGCCTCTATGAATGGTTAGTTTCATCTTTTAGTCCAAGACGTTTTAAGTATTTTTAAGATATTGTTAGCTTCTTCAAAAGATATAAAGTTTAATTCTATAAAATCAGAGTCAATTGGTATTCGTATTTTATTGCGGCCATCAAACTGTTTAGTATCAATTTCCGACAGTTTAGGCATAGCAGCCACTGCATCTATTATCAGCCCATTATCTTCTGCTTTGATGGGCTTTGTATATCCAAATAATTGACTCCATTTTTTGCCCTCTTTACTTTTTAACAATCTTCGTATGCAACAAGCATATGTTACAGCCTGGTTGAAAACCTCACCAATTGATTCATTGGGTTTATTCTCGTCTTTAACTTCAATTACACCTACTCGAGTCTGATTACCATGTCTAATTGTCGCTAGAATATCAATATGTCCATCTCGCTTACTTGTTTCAATGTTATGTGCACTACCAGATATTGGAACCGGCATCTCAAAAAAGCAATTCAATAGTTTCACTGGTTGCGTGAACTTCAAGGCTTTATTTTCTCCGCGTTGTTTTGCAAGTTCACGAAAGAATAAATTCTGAATTCGATGTTCTTCATTTTTCCTTTTGGAATTACTTGAACGAGGTGTGTAATCTCTAAAATGCTCTCTAAAAAGTTTTGCAGTTTCTGATTTCCAATCTACTTCGAATTCGCCACCATCATATTCAAAATCACGTTTGTTTTTATCAGCATAACCATACGTTGATAATATGACTCTTTGTTCTTTCTTATAATACGTTATTTCTGCAATTGTTTGCCCTAAATAGCGAAGAAAATATTTATTATAAGTTTCGCTATTTACATTTATATTTGCTTGACTAATATTTATATATACTGTTAATTCTCCAATACTCCTTCTAAAAGGAAGTTTGATTTTTTGTAAATCCAATGATTTAATATATCCATCATAACGCGGTTGCCAATCTGTTTCGGTTCTCTTTAATTGATTGTCAACTGCAATTGCGTGTTCGGTTAGTTTTTTAATATCAAACATATTTTTACGGTTTTAAGTTTCCTCAAAATTAGAAAAAACTATCAATCTCCCAACTTTTACTCTGCTTTTAATAAATCGACAGTCTCCTCGAAAGTCAAGGCGTCCGGTGCTTCCTGTGCGGCGCAGTGTTCGGCGGTTTCGCAGATGAAGTGGCTCAAACGGCTAAAATCACCGTGTTCTTTATGCTCGACCAAGTGGCCGCAATCGACACAGCGACACGACAGGCGTCCCATGCCGGACAACGGCGATCCCGCAAACGAATAGATCTTCATCCGCCCACCGCACTTCGGACACGGCAGCGTATATTGCTCCGCATGTTCCGACCAGGCTTTCAGGAGTACGCCCAAACATACCGATTCACCATATTTCGGGATGCCGATATATGCCGCGCGGATCGAAAACGGTGTTCGCACGTAAAAAAGTTTTGGGTCGGATAAAATACGTTCACGATTGCGCCAGAACAATGCGATGTTGTTTTTGTACAAGTCCCACATTTGTTCGGAAGGCTTTGGCATTGGCCGAGCGCTTAAATTTTCTAAATGTACTGCCATAATCATTCAGGGTGATAATAAAAGTCTGCCATATCAATCAAATAATTCCACATCTCCATTTGCACATCCTCCGGCGACAAGACCTCGATTTGCCGATCATAGGCCAGCACCGCGCGATAGAATTCGTGTGTCGGTGCAACATAGTAGGCAAAAACCGATGAATCGGCAGCCGTCTCCACCTCCTGCTGCGAGGCGTGCAATGGCAACGTCCGCAGATATTTCACGGCAGCGCCATACGCCCGAATACGTATCTGACAGGGCTTGATGTCGTCGTAGAGCGCCACACCGAAAGCACCCGCCAGATACTCCTTCGGCGAGAAGCCCTCGGGCATGGCAAAATGTTCATCGGTGACCATCACCGACTGCATACGGTCGAGTGCATAGAGCTTGATTTTCGCTTCAGTGGGCTTGTCGGCATAGAGATACCACCGCCGCTCGTAGAGTTTGACAAACAGCGGTTGCAACTCCAATTCAAACGGCTTGTCGCCATAGAAAGGTTGGTAGGCAATCTTCACGCGCCGGTTCTCGCGCATCGCCTCCAACAGGTCGGTCAGAAAGTTCTGCGCCGACGGAATATCTTCGACGACGACACGCTCGGCTATCGACTGCGACTCGTAGAGCAGAT
>CAYTLU010000459.1:0-6569 GCA_964438665.1 uncultured Bacteroides sp. | reverse complement strand
CTCCCTGACATCATGACGAGAGAAGAATTCCTTTGTTTCGCGATTCACGGCCTGACTCAGCTTGTGACCGAAATCGACCTCCTCGACAGGAGGAAAAAGACATTGCGTGACATACGATTTGAACTCTGAATGTGTTTCAGCCCATCCGGAAACTATGTCGCGCAAATCGTCTTCGTTTGCATTGTTGATCAATTGTGTAAAATCCTTAGGTTTTTTCATTGTCATCTGAATTTATTTCTTGGCAAATCCATCATATGCGTGAATCACGCGGATAAAAAGATAGAGCATCTTCCGCATGTGCGTTACAAAATGCTTATAGAATGCGAAGATAATGGTTTTCTTGGAATTTCTGTAGTTTGTACTGTGGTTTTTAGAAGAATTCGATTCGCTTTAAAAAGTGTAGAATAGTATCTGTTTTGTGATTCAAAACCGCATAGGCTATACCCTATCTGATATAATCGCATTGGCAAAGTAATAAATTATACCCCTTATGGTATAATGTTGGGGTTTTGTTTCTAGATGCTGAACTGAAAGAAAAATATGCTGAATTGTTAAAAGAGCGACTTGGCAGACTCTCATAAGAAACTGTAGGAAACTCCAAACACCAACCAATGATGCTTCTTCCCTTTTTATACAGCAAGCTCAATTTCCGCAGTTGCGAGTGCTTTTCTTTTGGGCGGCGGAACTTTTGCGGCGGTTGGTCAGGCTTGATCCCATAAAAATTGCTAATTTTGCAGAAAATATATATCCGTGGGGAAAAACAGATACCACATTCTTATAGTCGATGACGAAGAAACGCTCCGCACAGCGCTTCAAACTTATCTTGAACTGGAGGGGTTTGCAACTGACACATCTTCCAGCGCAGAGGAAGCCATGAAACTCGACTTATCAAACTATGATCTCCTGTTGCTCGACATCATGATGGAGGAAATGAGCGGCACTGACTTGGCCAGGAAATTAAAATCCGACCCATCTACCGCCGACATTCCCATTATATTCCTGACAGCAAAAGATTCTGATGATGATATGGTGTCAGGGCTGAATCTAGGCGCAGACGATTATATTGCAAAACCATACTCCGCAAAAAATCTACTTGCCAGAATCAAAGCCGTACTGCGAAGGGCGAAGCCGGAAACGGCACACGGCATAATTTGCGACAGGCAATCGCTCGACTGCATGATCGATGGCAGAAAGATAAAGCTTCCACGTAAGGAATTCGAACTGCTGACCCTGCTGACGGAAAATCCCGGCAGAATTTTCACTCGCGATGAGATTATGGAAAAAATATGGCCGGAGCAGGTGGTGGTCGTTGACCGTTCAATTGATGTGCATATCACACGGCTTAGAGGAAAAATCGCCCCCTACAGCAAGCATATAGTAACTCGTTCCGGTTATGGCTATGGCTGGCAGGATTAGATTTTCGTTTCACCATAGGGTTTTATTTACCCTGCTCACGCTCTGCTGGCTGATGGTAGGAGCTTTCCTGACATTCCAGTACCAGCGGGAAAAGGAATTCCGCTCGGAGTTGCTCAACATGGAGCTGCAGATGCATAATTCCCGCATCATTGACGATCTGGAACATGGCGAAGACATCGCTTCGGTGGCGCATCGCATAGGGACGCCTTTGCCCGATTTGCGTCTGACGCTTATCGATCCTGATGGCAATGTGGTTTTTGACAGCAACGACAGCACTTCGTTTCCCACAACGAACCACAGCAACCGTCCGGAGGTGGTCAAAGCAAAAGAAGAAGGCTTCGGATATTCCGTCGGGCGACGGTCGGAGAGCGATGATACAGATTATTTTTACTCTGCCACTCTCTTTGGCAATGGGATGATCATACGCAGCGCCGCACCCTATACCCACTCCCTGCAATCTTTTCTTGAAGCTGACCGTACGTTTCTGTGGATAATGCTGGCAATCACTATTGCCGTCAGTTTCGCCGGATATTTCATGACGCGCAAAATTTCAACAAGCATCTCCCGCCTAAACAAATTCGCAGAAAAAGCGGAAAAGGGAGAGCATATATTTGATGACTGGGCATTCCCTCGCGATGAACTCGGAAACATAGCCAGCAGCATCGTCAAACTTTATGTCCAGCGCGACCAACGGCATAAGGAGTCAATCAATCAGGAACGCGACAAGATAAGGCTGAAAAAACAAATGACAAATAATATAAATCATGAGCTGAAAACTCCTGTCGCATCCATTCTGATATGCTCCGATCTCATGCGCGACCACCCCGAACTTCCCGAAAGCAAGAAACTTGAATTCATCGAACGAATCCATAACAATGCAAAAAGGCTGGATTCTATGCTTCAGGATGTAGCGGCAATCACACGAATGGACGATGGCGCGGCCATGATTGACAAAGAGCCGGTCAATCTTGCTGAAATAGTATCGTATGTTGTCGAATGCGAAAGACTGAGAACCGATATGGTTATAACCGCCGATATCCCCTCCATAACCATCCGGGGCAACAGGACTATGCTTGAATCGCTGTTCCGGAATCTGATTGAAAATGCGATAGCCTACAGTGAAGGGACGGAAATCAGAATCTCCGCTGATGACAATGGAAACTTCACATTCCGCGACAACGGCATAGGCATTCCGGAAAAACACATGCCGCATATTTTCGAACGGTTCTACCGGATTGACAAAGGGCGTTCGCGCGATAAAGGCGGTACAGGTCTCGGACTCGCCATTGTCAAGAATGTTGTTGCGGCACATGGCGGCACAATAAAAGCCTGCAATGACGGCGGACTGCGATTTGACTTCCACCTTTGTTAACAAAAAAGCAACAAAAAGGAAATATTATTGCAACATGATTTGCCGAATTTTGTACAAAATTTATTCTGCAAATTATGGATATTCTCTTTCTTTGTATAGTCATTTTCCTGTTTCTGCTTGCTGTATTCGACCTCTCGGTAGGAGTCAGCAATGATGCCGTCAACTTTCTTTCATCGGCCATCGGGTCAAAAGCAGCATCATTCAAAAGAGTAATGACAGTTGCCGCAATCGGTGTGTTCATGGGCGCGGCAATGAGCAACGGAATGATGGACATAGCGCGCCACGGCATATTCCAACCTGAAAACCTGTCATTCTATGATGTCATAGCCATATTCATGGCTGTTATGGTGACAGATATCATACTTCTCGACATCTTTAACTCCCTCGGTATGCCGACATCCACCACCGTCTCTATGGTTTTTGAACTGCTCGGCGCAACATTTGTGGTTGCTCTTTTCAAAATCGCAGCTCCGGAGAACGCGTTAGGCATCGGCGACCTGCTGAACACAGAGAAAGCGCTGTCGGTCATTCTCGGCATTTTCCTTTCAGTGGCAATAGCTTTTGTGTTCGGAACAATCGTACAGTTCCTGTCACGCTTGATATTCACATTTGAATACAAAAGCAGGCTTAAATGGAAAGTCGGACTGTTCGGAGGCATAGCATGCACTGCAATAGTCTATTTTATGCTGATAAAGGGGATAAAAGACCTGACAATCATGACTCCCGAACTTAAGGCATGGATTGCAGACAACACCCTTCTCATACTTGGAGCATGTCTCATCGGATTCTCAATCCTAATGCAATTGCTGCATATTTTCAAGGTCAATGTTTTCAAAGTCATAGTGCTTCTCGGCACATTCTCCCTCGCAATGGCTTTTGCCGGAAATGACCTTGTGAACTTCGTCGGAGTTCCGCTGACCTCACTGGCCTCCTATCAGGATTATGCCGCAAATGGCAGCGGAGATCTCCACGGCTTTATGATGAACAGCCTTAACGGTCCGGCTCAGACGCCGTTCTATTTCCTTGTAGGCGCCGGAATGATTATGGTTGTGGCTCTTTCAACCTCAAAAAAAGCGCGTCAGGTGACGCAGACCACCGTTGGGCTAAGCTCTCAGAGTCAAGGCGATGAAATGTTCGGTTCATCGCGTCTCGGCCGTTCACTCGTGCGCGGTTCGATCAACACATTCAATTGGGTGAGCGATCGCACGCCGCGGAGACTGAAACAATGGATATCAAAACGGTTGGACACATCACGTCAACAGCCGGAAGAGGGGGCGGCTTTCGACCTCGTGCGTGGTTCTGTCAATCTCATGCTTGCCGGAATGTTGATTGCGTGGGGCACATCAATGAAACTGCCGCTATCCACAACGTTTGTCACGTTCATGGTGGCTATGGGTACATCGCTTGCCGATAGAGCATGGGGACGCGAAAGTGCGGTGTTCCGTATAACCGGAGTCATCTCCGTGATCGGTGGTTGGTTCATCACAGCCGGAGTTGCATTCATCGGGTCCGGAATGGTCGTTTGCCTGATGCATCTTGGCGGTGCACCGGTAATGATCATTGGAGGAGCAATCGCCTTGATGTTGCTCATACGCAGTAACATGCGCTTTACGAAAAAAGAAAAAGAAGCACAGAGCGACACTCTGTTTCAGACAATATTATCCACCGAAAATCCTGCCGATGTATGGCCTCTGCTGATAACCTACATCAACGAAAAGCAAAAAATGTTCCTCAGCTTTGGCGCTGCCGTCTATACGGATGTCATAAACGGCTTTATATCCGATAACAGCAAGCTGCTGTCTCGCTCTGAAAAAATGCTTGTATCAGAAAAAGACGTGCTGAAAGGCCAACGGCGCAAATTTACGCTCTGTCTGAGAAAAGCCTCTCCGCAGACTGCGATGGAGAAAAGCACATGGTTCCATCTGAGCAACAACATGGCCATGTCCATCACCTACAATCTGCGCCGCATCAACGAAGTGTGCAAGGAACATGTTGACAACAATTTCCTACCGCTTCCGGTGCAATTCCATAGCTTCCTGTCAACGATAAGAGATCAAATCGCAGCCATATTCAACGATTCACAGTCGGCAATAGATAACTACGACCCGGAATCCATTGACGAACTGCGCCGCCGGTGCGAAATAGTGAAGCAAGACCTGTCGCGCCACTCAAGAGAAGTCTATGACCTTCTGCAGAACGGAGATTCGGCAAAAATGACCGTAGCCTACGTCTATCTCAACCTCCTGCAGGAAAGTCAGGAACTCGTCACATCGCTGCGCAAGATGCTTCGCGCCGCAGGCAAGCTGAATCTGCAACCGTCACACTACCGCAGTTTCTCAAACCCGCAACAAAACAGCTGATTCGCTTGTTTTAAGAAAAATGCCGGCTCTGTCTGGCAGATGTTTAACCTATTTATTTCCACATGGGATATATCTTATTATACCTCATCAGTGCAATCGCCCTGTCATTCTTATGCTCTGTGCTTGAAGCCGTGCTTCTGTCAACGCCTGTCTCATTTATCTCTATGAAAGAGAATCAGGGAGTCAAAAGCGCAAGCCTGATGATGGGCTATAAGACCAATATCGACCGTCCGGTCGCCGCTATCCTCTCACTCAACACCGTAGCCCACACAATTGGTGCTGCGGGAGTAGGCTCAGAGTCTGTAAAAGTGTTTGGCGAAGCCTATTTCGGCATTATCTCTGCAATTCTTACACTGCTCATCCTCGTCCTGTCAGAGATCATACCAAAAACAATCGGGGCATCCTACTGGCGTGAGCTTGCCATGCCATCCGCCAAGATAATACGGATACTGATTGTTATCACATATCCGTTGGTTTGGCTCTCCGAGATGCTGACACGCTGCTTTGCTCCCAAAATTCAGCCGTTGACCGTCAGCCGCGAAGAGGTTGAAGCGATGGTGGAAGTTGGCGAGGAAGAAGGCGTGTTCCAAGCTCAGGAAAGCAAAATAATGCGCAGTTTTCTGAAGCTCGAAAAAGTCAAGGCAGAGCAAATCATGACTCCATACGTTGTTGTTGCCTCTGTATCAACTGACACCACAATGACTGAATTTCACCGCAACAGCAACCTCGCTGCATTCTCGCGCATTCCGGTCTATAATGAGCAAAAAGAATATATCTGCGGTTATGTACTGAAAGCCAATGTACTGGAAAAGATATGCTCCGGACACGCCGATGAAAAGATTTCTGATATCGTACGGCCGATCTTGTTCTTTTCCGAAACCGACAATGTCTCGGATATATGGAAATCCATGATCGAGAAAAAGGAACATATATCAGTCATCACTGATGAATATGGATGTATGCGCGGCATCGTGACTATGGAGGATGTCATCGAAACCATGCTCGGGGTGGAGATTGTGGATGAATGTGACACCGCCCCCGATCTTCAGGCGGTAGCCAAAGAAAGATATTCCAAGATAGCACGGCAGCAATCCTCTTTATAAAGCCATCTATTTTTGCCTGCTCCTTTTAAATCGCGTTCTTAACCTGTCGATTCCGGCCTTGCCAAGAATCAACAATGCCGAATATTGCGCAGTCTTTGCCAATCCGAAGAAAACCACCCACAACACACCTTTTGCGGCGGCCGATATTGGAAGCAGCATCTGAGCGAAAGATATGACGTAGCAGCCTGCGCATATCCCCAACACCACAAGCCCGGTCTTGAATGACAACGATGAAAGCCATCCCTTGAGCCGCTTCATTTTCCCTGTATCCGCCATTTTCTCAAAACTTGATGCACAAAATTTCCTCCTGATCGAACT
>CAYTLU010000458.1:0-5697 GCA_964438665.1 uncultured Bacteroides sp. | reverse complement strand
CCCTGTGAGCCGGGGAACCCGAAAATCACCTCATCGCAGTTATCATTGTTCCAGTCGAAGGGAGCATCCCAGCGGTCGGCAATGGCATATTGGCCGTAAACGCCATCGAGGATATCCTGTGCCACTTTCTCACATTCTTTGTAGCGGCTTTCGCCGATGTATACTTCGGCATTCAGATAGAGGCGTACCAGCAGCGCGGCAGCTCCGGCCTGTGTCCATTGTCCCTGAAGAGCGGCATTTGTGCCGAGGCTTTCTTTCTTTGTTAGAAGCGTCATGCAGTCTTTAAGCTCACTTTCAATGAACTCAAAAGTGACTTTGGGTTCAACCTGATAGTCGGTGTTGAGACTTACATCGTTGAAGCTCACGGCTAAAGGCACATTTCTGAATCCGTCGAGCAAACGGATATAGAACCAGGCTCTCAGCGCACGACATTGTGCCTTAAGATTATTGAACTCCGGTTCGCTGAAGCCGAATTTTGCGGGGTCGAGATTCGCAAGGTCGTCAATTACATAATTGCATTGCATGATACCCTGGAAGCAACCGTTCCATTCAGTCTGGGCATCGCCGCCATCTTCGACATTCCATTCATGATAGTGCAGGCGGCGCCACTTGCCGCCATCATCCCACCAGCCGTCGCGGGTCGGAGTGATGAGCTGGTCGGCTGACAGTTCGTTGAGTACATGGCGGCTCTGTATGCTCCAGTAGGCATGTTCAAAGGGACGGAAAACCGCGCGTATTACGTCGTTCTTCGTGTTGTAGTAGTTCTGTGTTCCTACCTGGTCGTATAGAGTTTCATCCAGATTAGTGCAGCCAACCAAAGAACAGGACACGGCGACGGCAGCTAATATATGATTGATATATTTCATTTTTTTTGCGTTGTTTCAGGTTGTTAGAAATCAAGTTGCACACCCAGAATAAACTGGCGGGTTGAGGGGAAATAGGTTCTGGAACCTTGTCCGCCCGGAGTCAGACCATTCACCTGATAGGTTGATGGATCAACACCGCTGAACTTGGTCAGAGTAAAGACATTCTTGACTGTGCCATATATTCTTAGCTTGTCAATAAAGCGTACCTTGGGTAAAGCGAGGGTATAACCGAGCGAAATCATGTCAAGTTTGAAATAATCACCTCTTTCAAGGAAATAGTCGCAGGCTACCGGGTTTGCATCAGGATTTACATCAAAGTTCTTTCCGTAAGCTTTTTTCAGCACATTACCGGTGAAATTTCTCGTTCCGTAATAGAAATCATGGATATTGAAGAGGTCGAACCCAAACGCACCGCGGAAGAATAAAGCGAGGTCAAAGTTGCGATAACGGAAATTATGACTTGTAGACATAGTAAACTTAGGCATACCGTTACCCACCACCTGGCGGTCGGCGTCAGAAGCCTGGGCTGCGCGGATAATATCTCCGTCGCGGTCATATACAAGCCATTCACCATCTGTGGTTATGCCTGCATATTTCCACATATAGAAATTGCCGAGCGGTTCCCCTTTCTCGATGCGCTGAAGATTATAGAACGGATAGGGGTCGGTAGTCGGACATTCGTTATAGTAATCCTGTCCTACATATTCTGAATTGCTGAAGTCAACGAATTTGTTGCTCATCCATGTTCCTATAACATTGAAATTATACGAGAAATCGCGGGTCTCGACAGCCTTGAAATTCAGATCGAACTCAAAACCGGTATTTTTCATTGTTCCCACATTGACAAATGTTTCGTCAAACAGGTATGGAGGAACAGGCACTTTATAATTACCGAGAAGGTCTTGCTGATGACGGTTGAAGTAGTTTAATGAACCATAGAACCGATTATTGAACATTGAGAAGTCAAGACCGATATTCCAGTTTCTGCCCTTTTCCCATTTAAGGTCGGGGTTGACATTCTTTGAAGGACCCCATACCTGGAAGTACTTGCCATTGTAGAAATAGTAACCGAACCCGGTCATAGTGCTAAGCGAGTTGTAGCTGCCGAAATCCTGATTACCGGTCACACCATAGTCGGCGCGGATTTTCAGGTCGTTAAGCCACTCGGCATCCTGCATGAAAGATTCTTCAGAGATACGCCAGCCTACCGACACGGCGGGGAAGTTACCCCATTTATGATTCGCGCCGAATTTTGATGAGCCTTCGTGACGCAGAGATACGGTCAACAGGTATTTGCTTTCAAAGTCGTAGCTTACACGGCCGAAGAAAGATATAAGTTTTGCATCGTTTTTATAGCTGCTCATGCAGACCTCGCCTTCCTCAAGAGCAAGTTCTCCGGAACCGAGGTTGTCTGCTCCCAGTCCGTCATTGGGGAAATCCTTGTTCTCCGCACTAAAGCCCTGATATTGCGAATATTGATAAGAATATCCTAACATTGCTTTGAGATTATGCTTTTCTGCGAACTGAGCGCTATAATTAGTAAGCCATTCCAGCACATACTGGCGTTCTTTGGAATAAGCTCGGCTGGCCTCGCCTTCATAGCCGCTGTTTACTGCAAGTGTGCTTGTTGACGGGCGGAACCAGGAGTCGTTATTGCTGTATTGATGGTCGGCAAACATGATTTGAGTTGACAGGTTGTGGCTGCCGATATCATCTTTTGCAAGTAGGGGAAGAAGGTTTAATTTTACAGTGCCATCCCAGTCTAACAGTTTGGTGTCGGAGTGGTTTTTTTCAAGTTTTTGAAGTTCAACAGGGTTGCTGGATACTACTTGTCCCTGGAAGTTATAATACATATTAGGATTTTGAGGATCCATAATAGGCGTGGTCGGGTTAGCTTCAATAGCGTTACGGAAAACATCCCAGTCGGCATTGTCGCGGTAGATTATACGGGGAGCGACATTAAGATTAATAGTGAACAACCCGCCTTTGGTGGTGTGCATAATCGAAGCTCTTGCGCCGTATTCTTCACGATGAGAACGCAAGTCAACGCCTGAAGCATTTCTATAGTCGGCGCTTACACGATAATTTGTTTTATTGTTACCACCACTTAGAGAAAGGGTGTGCTGAGTTGTAAAGCCGGTACGGGACACGGCGTCGAGCCAGTCAACATTTCCGCCGAGGTCTACTCCGGGATCGCCCCAGCCCAGACGTACATCGCGATAATCCTGTGCGCTCAGCATATCCAGTTCGCGAATGATGTTGTCAAATGCTACTGTGCCTGAATATGTGGTGTGAATGCTGCCATCCTTACTTCCTTTTTTAGTGGTGACAAGTATAACACCGTTGGAGCCACGGGTACCGTAGATAGCCGATGCCGCACCATCTTTCAATATATCAAAGGAAGCAATATCGTTAGGATTGATGTTAGTGAGGTTTCCTCCGGGCACGCCGTCAATCACAATGAGCGGGCCAAGACCTGCCGCACGCGATGATACGCCTCGTATCTGGATACTTGCCTGATTATTGGGGTCGCCGGCTCCCGTATTGGTGATAGATACTCCCGGCACCTTCCCTTGTATCATCATGGAGGGGTCGGCTGAACTCACTGATAGAAAATCTTTTTCACTAATGTGTGATACGGCGGCTGTAACCTCTTTTTTGTCCATTGTGCCGTATCCGATCACTACTACTTCATCAAGTAGTTCAGTGTTTTCTTTTAATACAACATCAATGACAGTACGCCCTTTTACTTTTTCCTGATGGGACTCATACCCGATATAGAAAAAGTCCAAGGTGGCGTCTGAATTAACAGAGATGGCGTATTTACCGTCAATATCGGTGGTGGTACCCGCCTTGCCATCCTTTACAATTACACTAACCCCGATTAAGGGTTCTCCGGCTGGGTCAGTAATCGTACCACTGACATTAACCGTTTGAGCAACCATGCTATGGAGTCCTAAGACTATCAGTAACATAGCGCACAAGAATCGAGCTTTTTTCATTTGATATAATTATGGTGTTAGTTAGTTTCAGGTTATAATCCCGGCTCCTTTCGCACAAAATTACATACATGAAAAGCACTCGACAATATTGTAAGTGAAAAATATAGTGGTTATAAATAGTTAAACCACAGAAAATCAGGATATTAAGTAGTTGCTAATGCTCTAAATAAGTAGTGGATTTTATAGCTGAAACGATATGATAATCAGCTCTTTTTGCCTATTTTCATTACTTCGTTCTCCAAGTTTTCTCTATCGCCTCTTGCTTTGTTTCTCACTTTAACCCGGTAATTGTAGATGGTAGTTAATGAATATTGGAGGAACTTCGCAATCTGCGAACTGTCTGTAATTCCCAATCTAATCAGGGCATAAATTCTCAGTTCAGGGTTTAATGAACCATCTTTTTTGGTAGTATAGGCTTCTTCGGGTAATAACAATTCATTCATCTCACTCACAAAGGTGGGGAAGATATTCAAGAAAGTTTTGTCGAATTGCCTGTAAAACAGTTTTAATTCATCGGCTATATAGGAATCGCTTTTTGTTAATTTTGTGATATCATCAATCTTGCCGGATTTTGCAAGTCGGTTAATCTTTTTCCTGTAATTATCCAATTTTTCGATATACTCAAGACACTGTTCCATGTAATTGCCGATATACACCTCCTTCAGCTCTGATATTTCCACAACTTCATTATTTGTCTGAGTCAATTGTTCATTAGTGGTTTTTAATTGCTCCGTAATGTTGTTCAATTGCAGATAGGCATCTTTGATTTCTTCTCTGTTCTTAGCTATACGGCGCATCTGCTTATATACAAAGATCAGCAGAGCTATCAATAACAGCACTAAAACAGCAATAATTATAAGAGTCCGTTCAAGCAATGTTTTTTGTTCCTTGACCTTATCTATATAAATGCCGTTGATATGAGGATAGAAATCGTTTATCTCGATAATCCTTTGGCGGGAATTGCTCTTTGAGGCATCTTCAACAGCTATTGTCATCAACTGGTAAGCCTTTTCCAATTCTCCTTCCTCATAGAGCATTATTGCCAGTTGCCGTACGGAAATATATTCTCTGACAGCAGATTTCAGATCGGATATTGATGAAATGAGTAATTGTTCTTTTTGCTTTTCTTTATCACCCAATTTAGCGTACGATTCCGACAAAGTCCAAGCGCAAATAGCACGGTCATGCTCCGATAAATCATTTTCAGCCATAAATTTGGTCAGCACATTTACCGCCTTCTTCGGCTCGCCATTCACATTGAGATAATCGGCCTTGGTTATGGCGTATGAGAGTGTTTGAGGAATGTGTACCGACATTATGGAATCGCGGTAAGCATTCGTTAGATTGTGGTAATGGGTTTTTTCAGGCTCAAAGGTCGCATAATCCTCAAGATAACCATATACCGTCCTTTTTATATGGTAATAAAACGGATATAGATATTCGGGTAAATTATTGAAGTTGACCGAGTCTATAAGCTCCAGTGTTTCATGATACATACCGGTAGAGGCAAATACATTTGCTCGATTTAACCGGGCATTCTCAATCAATACTATGTCCCCGATTTTTTGTGCCAACGCTTTTTGTTGCAGTGTTACGCTATACGCGGAATCCGTGTTAAACGAATGATACTCCTCATATAGATGTGTTAACGCATCAAATTTTTCACGATCATTCTTTGCATTCCGCACTTCATCATATTTAACGCTCAACCGCATTTCCTTGTCTCGCAAATATTCCGGGCGTTTTGAAATAACAACGAACAGTTCTTTTTCAAGCGATTCATTTCTTTCATTTGTAGAAGGCGAACAGGCCGAATGCAACAAAAGAAC
>CAYTLU010000457.1:0-4437 GCA_964438665.1 uncultured Bacteroides sp. | reverse complement strand
GTCATCTACCGACTTGCATTTGCTTATGATATTAACTTGGTGACGCCATGGCACTAAACCAAGCACCAGCGGAAAATCTGGTTCATTATCTAAAACTGCCCCAAGTTGGGACACCTTTATTATCTCTTTATTTATAGCGTCTTGTAATTCTGCCCCAAGTTGGGTCAGTTTCGCTTGAGAATCAGTATTGGAGAAAAAAAGATACCACTGTTTCATCCTCCAAAGATTGCGGCTGCTAAATCCTTTATCGAGAGGGAATGCTTCCTGCAAATCAAAGCTGAGCTGTTCTACAACTCCGCTACCCCATTTTTCTTCAGCTTTGCGGATTACTAAATCTCGCCCGACACTCCAGTTAAAATGCAGCTTCTCGGTGTTGATCTTTACGGCGGCTTTTATTTGAGCCGAATGATAACGATGCTTGATTTCAGCAACCCAGACAGCATAGTCAGGATCAATTCTAAAATCTTTGACCCTGACGATATGGGGTTCGTTGTCGGTGCTTTTGTCGTTCATGGTTGCACAAAGTTAATACATTTTTAATGTGCAGGCAAATATTGGGACAATAATTGCAGGGAAACTTACTAATGCGTATCTTTGTACTCAGTGTTATGAGAGCAAACTGGAGTTTGACAGAAAGTTTTCAAAAAATAATTTAATGAATTGTTGCACAGTTTGTTTTTAATTTGTATATTTGTAGCACTATTACGCACTATATACAGATTTAATCATGAGACTGACCTTTTCACGCCCCCAGAGACCACATACGATCTATGTTCAGGAGTCTTTTCGCGACAAAAATGGCAAAAGCACCAGCCGAAAGATAGAGATATTGGGCACAGAAGAAGAAATCGAGGCAAAGTACGGCTGTCCGGACGGACTGGAATGGGCCAGGAGGTATGTTGCGCGATTGAATGAGGAAAAGAAACTCGCCAAGGAAAAAATAAAAGTAGAGTTGTCTCCCGGAGAACGTATCAGACAAGGAGAGACAGTCAGCTATGACTGCGGAGACCTGTTTCTGTTGCCCCTGTATAACGGGCTTGGACTTCCGCAGGTATGCGAAGGCATAGTTTCAGGCACCAGGGTCAGGTACAATCTCAATGAGATTCTGGAGGCTCTTGTGATGCTTCGGATATTATGTCCGTGCTCCAAGCTTTCCAGCTATGAGCTGGGGAAGAAACGCATTCGCGAGATCACATGCTCCATAGAGGATGTCTATCGTGCGTTGACACTGTTGTCATCACATATAGATGACATTCAGGCCGCAGTGTGGGCGAACTCGCGAAAGATACTAAAGCGTGACACACGTGTCATATTTTATGACTGCACCAACTACTATTTTGAGATAGAGGACAATGACCCCACCGGAATAGACCCTCGGCACCCCAAACGCCCCGAAGGGATAAGGAGACGTGGCAAATCAAAGGAACACCGGCCAAATCCTGTGGTACAGATGGGATTGCTGATGGATGCCGACGGCATACCCTTGTCATTCATTATTTTTCCGGGCAACGAGTCCGAACAGCCCTCGTTGCAGAAAATCGAGGAAATGATAGCAGACAAGTTCGGGCTCAACGAGTTTGTCATCAGTACCGACGCCGGACTGTCGAGCGAGGACAACCGCCGTTACAACACAACCGAGGGCAGGGAATATATCGCCGTGCAGTCGCTGCCCAGGCTGTCCGAGGATGATTGCAGAATGGCGCTTGATCCGCACGGATGGCATGTGGCCTTCAGGGATGGGCGCATCGGGCCGATCGATCCGTCCGACCCGACGAGGGACACCTTCAACCTTGACGAAATAGACCTTGACGCTGAACGACATACCCGATTCTATAAGGAAATCATCGTAGACAAATACATCAACGGACGCAGGTCCACGGCGCGTCCGGAGCGTATCATAGTGACATACTCCCACGACTTCGCCCTCTATCTGAAACACAAACGACAGCAACGTCTGCCCATAGCAGAGAAAATAGTCAGGAACAGACAAGTCAAGTCAAGGCAATCGCAGAACGATCCCCGCCGGTATGTGGAAACGGTATATGTCACAGCCGCAGGAGAGCCGGCCGAATATGTGTCCATGTCTGTCAGTCAGGAAGCTGTCGAACAGGAAGAGAAGTTCGACGGCTTCTATGCCTACGGAACATCCCTTGATGATGATGCAGTGGATGTGCTGCGCGCCCGTTCATTCCACCATGAGATCGAACATCTGTTCCGCACAACCAAATCGTTCCTCGACAGCAGACCGGTCTATCTGCAACGTTCCGACCGTATCCGCTCTCATTTCCTTGTCTGCTTCCTTTCAATGGTCATCCTTAAGATGCTCCAGAAGCTGCTCGACATGCCGGATATATCCATCGACCGCCTCATAGACACAATCCGCCGCTTCAAGCTCGGATACATCAGAGGCGCCGGATATATCCCTTTGTTCGAACGGGACGAACTTACAGACAGACTACAGGAAATCAACGGGATATGCGTTGATACTCAAATAGTAAAGCAGAAAACTCTCAACGCCGTGTACCGCAAAGTGTTAAAGTAACGTTAAAATAGACCGCCTGTATTGTAGTGCTACATGACGCACTGGCATACGTCGGTGTAAATCAGCATATTACAACACAAAGTGTCAAAGACGGAAAATTACAAAAAACTCCCGATTATTCAAAACTCAAGCCACGCCACACAGGGCAACCGCATCAAAAAAGGATTGTGTAACCGTTATAAGTTGTCTGACATCAGGAATTGCCGTAATGTCAGATGTTTTATGCCCTCGTAGTTCTGAGGGCGCGACATCGGATTCATGGATACGACATACTTTGGATAGTTGTCTTGAATCTTCAGCAGATTCCCGAACTCACGTTCCATTGTCTTGTCGTCAGTGATGAGATACGCCACCTGTATATAGACTGATGTGCCGCCTTTTTCGGCAACGAAATCAATTTCACCGTTGGGAAGAGTTCCGACGCTGATCTTGTATCCGAGATTTTTGAGGTGAAGATAGACGGCGTTTTCTATTACCTTCTCTATGTCGCCGGTACGGTCAGGGCCGACGAGCATATTGCGCAAACCCAAGTCCTCGAAATAGTATTTGTCGTTTGTCTCCAACAAACGCTTTCCATGTATGTCATATCTCGGCACCTTATTGATGATGTATGCGTTTGAAGCGGCTTTCAGATAATTTATCGCCGACAACGGGGTCAATTCCACTCGCTGTGATTTGAGATATTTCGACAAGGAGGTAGCCGACACAAGTTGACCCGCGTTGTCGCTGACGTATGACATCAGGTTTTCAAACAGTGTTACATTGCGCAGTCCCTCCCGTTGCACCACATCCTTCAGAACAATAGTATTGTAGATATTCTGTATATATTCCCAGACCATATCCTCATTTTCAAGTCCGAGACGGTACAGGTGAGGAAGACCGCCGAATCCGAGATATTTCAGAAGACTGTCATCTGAATCATCAAGACCGTGAAAAGTCAGGAACTCCCGGTATGAAAGACTCAGGATATGAATCTCAATATATCGACCGCCGAGATATGTCGAAAGTTCTGACGAAAGCATCTTCGCGTTACTTCCGGTCACGACAATCTGACACTCCTCGTCGGCATTCAGACTACGGAGGACATTCTCAAAGCCCTCTATATCCTGCACTTCGTCAATGAGAAGATAGTTGTATGCACCCTCTTTCAGTTTGCCGTCAAGGTATTGAGACAAATCATCTGCGTTTCTGATGTCGGCATACTTTGTCTTTTCCTTATTGATATAGATGATATTGGCATCCGGATTACCGGCTTCAATCTCCGTGACGAGTTGACGGATTATATAACTCTTGCCAACGCGACGCTGCCCGGTAAGGGCGATTATCATCCCCTTGCCGATAAATCTCTGAATATGCTCAATATATTGTTGCCTTGCTATAATCTTCATGCCTGCAAAGTTAATAAATTTTGTTATTCATACCAAACAAAATGGAGTCAAATCACAATTCTATTTGCCATACGTCACAAAATCACCCCGAGAACTACGAGAGGCGCAGCGGCTTTACATATGCTGTCGCAAGCGAGGCATTGCTGGTGTGAGGCAATTCCGTCAGTGGCGTTTGGAACGGATCCGGCACTACCGCAGACCGCATTGCCGGAATTGAAGAGTTGGCTAAACACCGAGTGTCTGATCTCCGTTGGTCAGCAGTCCACGAGCCGAGACAGTGATGTGCCGCCTTCCTGAAGTCAGGGACAAAAACGCTTGCCACGGAGGAAATCGTTAAGGTCTTTGTATCCCTCATAGACTCCCGAAGCGTCATGTATGCCGTCCCTGGCCTCGCTGAGCGCATCGACAGCCCTGCGCCCTGCATCGTCATTGTCGAGGCAACAGGTGACCGTAGGATAGGGGGCGAGCCACTTCATTGCCTTGCGGAGGTTGGAAACGGAGTTCAGC
>CAYTLU010000456.1:0-3503 GCA_964438665.1 uncultured Bacteroides sp. | reverse complement strand
TGTACTTTTGTGGAGAACTAAAACATAGGGAAATGGATAATTTTACATATTGTAGTCCGACAAGATATGTCTTTGGCCGCGATGCCGAGCTTGATGCCGGAAACAGATTGCGGGAATTGGACGCAAAGCGGGTGTTGGTGTGCTACGGCAGTGGCCGTGTGGTGCGCAGCGGACTGTTGGGCCGCGTATTGAAGACGCTGGACGAATGTGGCATATCCCATCTCGAATTGGGCGGGATTGAGCCGAACCCTACAGACCCGAAGGTGCGCGAGGGAATCGCTATATGCCGCAATGAGAGCGTTGACGCGCTTCTTGCCGTTGGCGGAGGCTCTGTTATCGACACTGCAAAGGCGATTGCAGCCGGAGTGCCTTACGATGGCGATTTCTGGGATTTCTGGGCCGGGAGGTCTGTGGTTGAAAAAGCGTTGCCTGTGGGGGTGGTGCTGACCATTCCCGCCGCCGGAAGCGAGGGATCGGGAAATTCGGTGATCACGTTGCTGGACGGAATGCATAAGATTTCGCTGCGCACGGACTGTGCGCTCCGCCCCAAGTTTGCTTTATGCAATCCGGAACTGACATTCTCGCTGCCGCCGGAGCAGACAGCCGCCGGCATTGCCGATATGATGGCACACATATTTGAACGGTATTTCTCGCAGACACCGGACACACAGGTGACTGACCGCCTGGCCGAAGGGGTGCTGATGGCTATAATAGAAGAAGCCCCCGAGGTGATGCGCGACCCCTGCAACTATCAGGCGCGCGCAAACATCATGTGGAGCGGGACGCTGGCCCATAACGGCATTTGCGGAACAGGCCGGCGGGAGGACTGGGTGAGCCATTTTATGGAGCATGAGATTTCGGCTGTGTATGGCGTTACTCACGGCGCAGGGCTTGCCGTGGTGTTCCCGGCATGGATGACGTTTATGGCCGGGCATGCTCCGGAGCGTGGCGCTCAGTTGGCGCGGCGGGTGCTTGGCGTGGTTGAGACGGATGACCGGAAAGCCGCTCTCGAAGGAATCAGGCTATTGCGCAATTTCTTTGCTTCGCTTGGGCTGCCTTTGACTTTCGGGCAGCTTGGAATCGAGAATCCCGACATACCGCTTCTGGTCAGAAAGCTGCATGAGAACAAGGGCGCGGAGATTGGAGGATACTACCGGCTGACAGCCCGCGAAACGGAAGAGATCTACAGGTTGATGCTGTGATGCACGTTATAAGATACACCCCGGAGATGCAGTCGCGGTGGAACGAGTTTGTCAACTGTTCCGCCAATGCCACTTTTTTGCATCTGCGCGGATATATGGATTACCATTCCGACAGGTTTGCCGACTGTTCGCTGATGGCTTATGACGAAAAGAACCGTCTTGTCGCTGTCTTGCCGGCTAACCGATGCGGCTCTGCGCTCTATTCCCATCAGGGGTTGACCTATGGGGGGCTGCTTGTCGGGACGCGCCATTTTGCAGCCCGGACAATGCTTGATGTCTGGAACGGAATGTTGCAGTGGATGCGGAGCGAAGGCATAGACACTTTTATATATAAACCTGTGCCGCACATCTATTGCCGCTATCCGGCCGAGGACGATCTGTATGCGTTGTTCCGCAGCGGTGCGGTGATGGAATCGTGTATGGTTTCATCGGCAATACCTCT
Source organism: uncultured Bacteroides sp. (assembly GCA_964438665.1). Classification (GTDB taxonomy): domain Bacteria; phylum Bacteroidota; class Bacteroidia; order Bacteroidales; family Muribaculaceae; genus Paramuribaculum. The sequence goes on along the minus strand of CAYTLU010000456.1, from coordinate 1,859 downwards.
TTCCGAACCGGTGCTGTTCAATGAAGATGCGCGGCAGCGGATTAAAAAAGCTGCACGCGCCGGCGTGTCCGTGGCGGAGTCGGATGACTATCCGCTGTTTATGTCAATGCTTGAGACACGTCTCGGCGAACGCTATGGGGTGGCTCCGGTGCATAGCCCGGATGAAATGCTGTTGCTCGCAGGGCGTTTTCCGGATAACATCAAGCTATACATGGCCTATGATGATGATGGCAGCCCTCTGGCCGGCACGATTGTCTATCTGACAGACAGGGTGATACACACTCAATATATCTCCACCACCGAAGATGCGCGGCGCAGGGGCGTCTTTGCTGCGGTTGTGGATCACATCATCGATGCGGAGTCGGCCGGACGCGCATGGCTTGACTTCGGGACTTCATGCGAACAAGGGGGGCGGGTGCTGAATGTCGGTCTGAATCAACAGAAATACGGCCTTGGCGGACGCTCGGTGGCCTACACCTCCTATCGCATCTCGCTTTAGCTCTTATTCTGCGATGAGTGTTGCGGATGTGGCATCTGTCACTCTGACGCGGGCTGTCCGGCCTACGCGGAAATCCCCGCGAGGAAACACCACGGTCTTGTTTTGTGGCGTACGGCCCACCATCTGGTCACGGCTGCGCTTTGCAACGCCCTCTACCAGCACTTCCACTTCGCGTCCTATCTCTTTGCGGTGTGACGCCAACGACAGTTCATTCTGAACGGCAATCATGCGGTTCAGGCGGTCGATCTTCACCTCTTCCGGGATGTTGTCGGGCAGATGTTTGGAAGCCATCGTGCCGGGGCGTTCGGAGTATTTGAACATGAAAGCAGAGTCGAACCCTACTTCTCGCATCAGGCTCAATGTCTGCTCAAAGTCCTCCTCGGTTTCGCCGTGGAATCCGGTGAAAAGGTCTGTGGAGATGCCGCAATCGGGGATTATGCGCCGGATGGCCGCGATGCGGTCGAGATACCATTGCCGTGTGTAATGGCGGTTCATCGCCTTCAGCACGCTGTCGCTGCCGCTCTGCACCGGCAGGTGGATATGATTGCACACATTGGGACAGTCGGCTATTGCCATAAGAATGTCATCGGACATGTCTTTGGGATGCGATGTGGTGAATCGCACGCGCATGTCGGGGGCGGCTTCGGCCACCATGCGGAGCAGATCGGCGAAGCTGACGGCCTTTCCATCGGGGGCAACATATCGGTAGGAGTTGACATTCTGTCCGAGCAGGGTCACCTCTTTGTAGCCTTTGGCGCGCAGATCGGCCAACTCGGCAAGGATGCTGGAGGCTTCGCGAGAGCGTTCGCGGCCTCTGGTGTAGGGCACAATGCAGTAGGAACAGAAATTGTTGCATCCGCGCATGATGGAGATGAATCCGCTGACGATGTTGCCGGGCAGACGCACCGGAATGATGTCGCGGTAGGTCTCGGTTGTGCTGAGTTCGACGTTGATCGCTTTCTCGCCGCTCTCAACGGATGCAAACAGTCCCGGCAGGTCAAGATAGGAGTCCGGTCCTGCAACAAGGTCAACTCCGTGGTTTTCGATCAGATTCGTTTTCACACGTTCGGCCATGCAACCTATCACGCCTATTATCAGCCTGTTTGCTTTGCCGCGCTTGCGGCGTAGGGAACTGAGGAATTGAAGGCGGCCGATTATTTTCTGTTCGGCGTTGTCGCGGATCGAACAGGTGTTGAGCAGCACGGCATCGGCATTGTCCAGCGTGTCCGTCAGCTCATATCCTGCCATCTGCATTACAGCGGCCACAACTTCACTGTCGGCAACGTTCATCTGGCAGCCGTAGGTCTCGATATATAGTTTTTTATCCATTATTTCTGTTTTATTCAACTGTAAGTTGCAC
>CAYTLU010000455.1:0-2653 GCA_964438665.1 uncultured Bacteroides sp. | reverse complement strand
GGTTATGCTTTTGGTGTTGTGGCCGGTATATTTGATTGTTGCTTTGGCCGTGGTGATTGATGATGGTTTTCCGGTGTTTTATCGACCGCAAAGAGGTGGTTACAGGAACAAACCTTTCAGGATTTTCAAGTTCCGCACCATGGTTAAGAATGCCGACAAGATAGGAGGCGGAACCACTGCATTAAATGATCCGCGCATAACAAAAGTCGGCAATTTCCTACGCAAAACAAAGTTGGATGAAATCCCTCAATTGTTCAATATCATTGGCGGCTCGATGAGCTTCATCGGTCCTCGTCCGGAACTGCTCAAGTATGTAAACCAATACCAGGGTGACGAGCGGCTGATTCTTGAAGTGCGACCGGGTATCACCGATTTCAGTTCGGTTGAGTTCATCAATCTTGACGAGATAGTCGGCGGAGCTGAAAATGCCGATGAAATGTATGAAAAATATGTCCTAAAGAAAAAGAATCAACTTCGCATCAAATATGCAAATGAGGTGTCATTTAAGACAGACTGCAAGTTGTTTTTCAATACGATAGGCAGCGTCTTGAAGAAAGCAACCGAATTCATAATTCTAAATAAACACAAATAATATCTCTATGGAGTACATTACTCTTAAAAATTCTGATTTGTATGTATCACGCCTGTGTATGGGCGGTTGCCCGATGGGTGGATACGGCTGGGGAAATGTTCAGGAGCAAGAGCTTATCGACGCAATACATACAGCACTTGACAATGGCATAAATTTCTTTGACACGGCTGATACTTACGGCCTGGGGCAATCGGAAATCACGCTTGCAAAGGGTCTCGGTTCCCATCGAAAGGACGTAATCATTGAATCGAAGTTCGGAGTGCGTTTCGGTAAGGAAGGCACTGCATACGACAACTCTCCGGCATACATTCAGGAAGCGCTTGAAGGAACGCTCCGCCGTCTTAATACAGATTATGTCGATATATACGTCATACATTATCGCGATGGAAAGACTCCGATGTGTGAAGTGGTGGATAAGCTTGAAGATCTCAAAAAACAGGGCAAAATCAGATACTTCGGTCTGTCGAATATCGACTCTAATGGACTTGCGGAGTTGTTGCCGTTCAAAGGTAAATTCGTGTGTTGCCAGGACGAATATTCGTTAGCTTGTCGCAGTCATGAAAAGTCGCTATTGAATGTCGAGAGAGATATAAGCGTAACACCACTTACCTGGGGCAGTCTCGGGCAGGGCATTCTGACCGGCAAGTACGACAAATCGTGTGCATTTGACTCCAACGACCGCCGAAGTCGCGACATATATGTCAATTTCCATGGTGATAAGTTGTATAAAAATCTTGATATTGTAGAGGTGATGCGCCCGATAGCCAAACGCCATGGCGTCTCTGTCGCGGCTGTGGCAATTCGATTTATCATGGATTGGCTCAATGAATCAGTTGTTCTTGTGGGGGCAAAGCGACCCGCACAGATATTGAGCAATCTTGAAAGCATTGGATGGCAGCTTTCAGAAGACGAACTTAAGATACTTGATGAAATTTCTCGATAAAGGTTCATCCGTGAAGACGTATCTATCTGAAATACTGCTTATTCAGATGGTGGCGACTTGTTTGGTCATATTCGGCCATTCGTATCCGTTCACGATAGATATTCCTGCATGGCTCGACCGGACACGACAATTCATATATTTATTCCACATGCCGTTGTTCGTATGGATTAGCGGCTATCTATTGATTTATACTCAACAGGCAGACCGTTGCGGTGCATCCGGTTTTGCAAGAAAGCGGTTCTTAAAATTACTCATTCCATATTTTGCCTTATCGTTAATCGCGATATTGCCAAAGTATGCCATGCAGCCGTTTCTGAACGATTCCGTGTCGTTAGACTGGTACTCGCTGCTGCGGATATTCTTTGTCCCACGGGAAAATGTATGGGGACATTTTTGGTTTCTGCCAATGATATTCACGCTCGGTGTACTGGGCTATTTTCTCGATAAATTCTTTGGCTCATACAAAAACAGAAAATATGGATGGGGAATAATAACAAGCGCGCTTTTTATAGGTTATGCTGCGGTAATGATATACGGCACTCCTCGGTGGGGGGGGGTAACGCGCTGGTTGTCAATATCTGATGTTGTCCAATTCGGGTGGGTTTATGCATTGGGGGCGTTTTGCGCATGTAATGATTTGTTGCGCAAGATTGATACACCTCAATCGCGCTTTCTCGCAATACTATCTTTCCCGGTGGCTATACTGTTTTTTTTCTGCGAGGTGCCGAACATTATCGCGCCTGTTAAGGCTGCTGCCATTGCCGTGGTAATGATATTTTCCCTTTCCGAATTGTGCATCTACGTATCAAAAAAGGTCGATGTTAACCGGAATGCTGTTTATGCACAAACATTCACAATCTTTCTGCTTTCATGGCCTTGCCAAGCAATAGCCAATGTTGTCACGGAGCGGTTGCTTCATTGGCCGTATTATGCAATTATGCCGATTCAGTTTTGCGTTGGTATTATTGGCCCGATGATTCTAATATACATAATCGAAAGATTTGAAAATAAACACAATATCCGTTGGATTTCATTCATATTAGGCAAATAGACAAAACATGAATAAGTATTCAAGCGAACAACTCGCGTGGCTCATAAGACGTCACGGTATTGAAATG
>CAYTLU010000454.1:0-3335 GCA_964438665.1 uncultured Bacteroides sp. | reverse complement strand
TAATATTTAGACAACTCTCAGATTGGTTTGTGATAGTCGGAAAAAGGCGCATATTGCCTATTAACCGAATATCATACAAAGATAAACAAAATTCGTCATATCGCAGCTTTTTTAATCATTTTTTGATGAACGGCAGCGGCCCTGCAGCGTTCATCCGGCATCAGGATGCGTTGAGGCGTGGAGAAAGAGGTCTGACAAACTATCTCTGTCAGACCTCTTTTAAGAGTATTTGCAGCACCGGATTTGCTATCGTCCGGATTGTGAAATCATATCGGCGATCGATTTGTTGAAACTATCCGCACGGCGAAGTTCCTCAATGGTCAGGTGCATGCGGTAGCGCCAGTAATGGCGGGAGTTGGCAGGAACGTTGATCTGTTCTTCCCTTGGATCGGTTCTGCGCAGATTGCCATCGGTCGAGAGCCAGTCCTGAAGCGGAAGGATGCAGAGCATGGATGCTGATTTCAGATGATTTTCTACAATCTGACGGCACAACCACGGTTCGGCATAGAATGGTGCTTCACCGCCGTGGCATAGAACGTTGTTGTAGTAATTTTGGGTGACTTCCCGGTTCTCTTCCCACCATTGTCGGATGCCTCCCATGTCATGGGTCGATGTGGTGCATACGGAATAGTAGGGATAATGCCATGTGTCGCCGAACTTTATGTTCGGGTCTTTGGGCATGCGCTGTATTTCAAGCGATAATATCCTGAGACGGTTCATGACATCAGGCACGCATGCCGGAATCATGCCCAGGTCTTCAGCGCATGTCAGCATGTTTGTGGCCTCGATGAGCGGCGGCAGTTTCCACATCGCTTTGTCGCGCCAGAAGTCGTTGTGACGGTGATAGAAGAAGTCGTTGTAGAGACGGTCGAAGCACCAGCGTTCATAATCGTTGAGAGCGCGGTAGCTGTATGTTGTCTGTGCAGCGATACGTGGATGGTATTTGCCTGCCTCATAGGGATCTTCGATGAACAACACTTGATCTATCAGTCCGATCAATCCATTGCAGATGCGTTGTGAGCGTTCATCATCGGGATTTTTGGCGGCAAAGTGATCGGCAATGCGGCGTTGTGTCGAAAAATCAGACCTTAGGCGATAGAGGTCGCCGCCGATTGGTTCAAGGTATTCGGCTCTGACCTGATCGGTGAGATCGCCGAAAAAGTCGCGGAGCATCCATTCGGCAATATATGGGCGAGTCATCCAATCGGGATTGAAATGGAAGTCATAGCTGTGGAGCATCTCCTCGGGAGGCATGGGCAGTGCCGGATTGAACACTCCGAGCAGTCCGTGGAGTGCATTGAGGGGTATCTGCCAGATGCGGAAGAATCCAAGGACATGATCAATGCGGTAGGCATCGAAATATTCGGCTATTTTTCGGAATCGGGCTTTCCACCATGCAAAGCCGTCGCGCGCCATCACTTCCCAGTTGTAGGTCGGGAAGCCCCAGTTTTGGCCCAGTACGGAAAAATCATCGGGCGGAGCTCCGGCGGAACAGTCGAGATTGAACAGTTCGGGCGATGTCCATGCGTCAACGCTGTTGCGCGATATGCCGATGGGAATGTCGCCTTTGAATGCTATGCCTTTTGAATGGGCATAGTTGCGGACGTGGCGTAGCTGCTTGTCGAGATGATATTGAATGTAATATATATAGCTTATCTCGTCAGCGTGCATCTTGATGAAACGCTCTGTTTTTGACGGACTATAGACTGCATATTCTTCCCACATGCTCATGTCGGCGGTGTGGTACAGGTCACGCAGGGTGCAGAATGTGGCATAAGGTTTGAGCCAGGATTCGTTGTCGGCAACAAATTTTTGGAATTCTTTGGATGTCATCTCGGCTTTTCCTTGCTGGGCGAAAAGCAGTCGGGTGAACTCATCCTTCGTTCGGTTGACGCGCTCGTAATCCACTGTCGGGCTTTCATTCAGCTCTTTCCTCAGAGCCTCGAAGCGAGACTGTGCCTGCCGGTCATTGAGTTGCCCCATTTCCTCAAGCCTGAGATACATCGGATGGAGTGCGAAACAGGAATTGGCATTGTAGGGATAAGAATCGGTCCATGTGTGAGTCATGGTGGTGTCATTGATCGGCAGAAGCTGTATGATGCTCTGACCGGTTGCGGCAGCCCAGTCAACCAGTTCTATGATGTCATAGAAATCGCCTACTCCGAAGTCTTTTTCAGTGCGCAGGGAGAATACCGGGATGGCGGTTCCTGCTCCATGCCAGCTGGGAAGCGGGTTGCAGAAGTTGAGTCCGGTTAGAATGATAGAGTCACATCCATTCCAGCGGTCGATGTTGATGGTGCGGTTGTCGCATGTGTCCCATCCCATGACTGAGTGATCGGCCTCGCGCAGAAGCAGAAATTTGAAATCAACGGTCTGTCCGGCAAATTCAAGTAGCGGAAGTTCGGCAGTCCATTTGGGGAAATTGCTGTCGTTCATGACGATGGCTTTCGAGGGATCCCAATTTCCGAGACTGTTATTGGACCCGCTGATTGCGAGTGTCATTCCTTTAGGAACTCTCGGAGCATCGACAGAAATATAAAGCATTCCCGGCCGTATGGGTGCGGCAGACCCCGGCATAGGGCGTCGGCAAACACAGTCTGTGAACACTTGCGAATAGAACGGTTTGTCTGATGGCTGATCCTGCCAGTGGTCATAGATTGTTGCCGATGGCAGATGCGGGTCGAATTTCAGCTGACGGTCTGCTCCCCATTCCTGACGTTCGATCCCATTGTCGCGGCTCACGAAGTAACGGTAGCAGACCGCTTGTGTGGCCGGTGAAATCTCAATTTCGGCGCAGTGTCGGTCGCCGCTGTCCGGCCGCATTTCAACGGCAAGCTCTTTTTTGCCGTTCCCCAATTCCGGGATGTTGCCTGTGATATATAGGCGTTCTCCCCAGTTGGTGTGATAGTCGATGTTGAATAGAAGTTTCATTATGATGCGTAAGTATGATTTTACTCAGGCCTCAAAAATACGGAATATTTTCCATTTCGGCAAGTATGCTGTTGGACTGCGCATTTTTCTAAAATGCTATAAAGCACGTTCAAGACTCAGAAGGTAGGCTTTGGCCTGCAGTCCGCCGGCGTAGCCTGTCAGTGAGCCATTGTTGCCTATGACGCGGTGACATGGCGTAAAGATCGATATGGCGTTCGCTCCATTGGCATTTGCCACGGCGCGCACCGCTTTCGGCTTGCCGATGCGTTTCGCCATATCTCCATAGGAAATTGTCTTGGAATATGGGATTTTAAGCAGCTCGTTCCATACTCTTTTTTGAAAATCTGTGCCGACAAATAGAATAGGTATGTCAAATTCACGCCGTTTGCCGGCAAAGTATTCAT
>CAYTLU010000453.1:0-4534 GCA_964438665.1 uncultured Bacteroides sp. | reverse complement strand
TTCTTTTGCGTTACGGTCAGCAACGTGATTTCGCTGTCGAAACAAATGAACTCCTCGACGATCAATTCGCGAATGTCGCCGCGCGAACCTTCGCAGCCGTACTGCCAGGCGTGTTCCAGCTCCTCGGGCCCCTTCACGATCGACTGCCCCTTGCCCGACGAGGACATCAACGGCTTGACCACGCACGGGAAACCGACCTCCTCCGCCGCCGCACACAACTCCTCGCAGGTCTTGGCATAGCGGTATTGGGCCGTCCGCAGGCCCAACTCCTTGGCTGCCAGATCGCGAATCGCCTTGCGGTTCATCGTGAAATTGACAGCCCGGGCGCTCGGGGCAACCTGTATGCCCTGCCGTTCGAAGTCATAAAGCCGTTCAGTACGGATCGCCTCGATTTCGGGCACAATCAGATCGGGCTGATGACGGGCCACGGCGGCAGCCAGCGCATCGCCGTCAAGCATATCGAACACCTCGGCCTCATCGGCCACCTGCATGGCGGGAGCCCCCGCATACGAATCGCACGCCACGACGGTCTGTCCCAACCGCTGTGCTGCAATGACGAACTCTTTGCCCAATTCACCGGAACCGAGCAACATGATTTTATGTGTCATAACGAAAATTTATTGATTTTCCAATCACACGGAACGGACCTCGATTCAATCCGTTTCGACGAAGCCAAAGATACGAAGAATTCGCGAGAAAAAGGCAGGAAATTGGGGAATAATGCAATTTGTTGGTAGATTGTTTAATACGCAACAGGCTTCCGTGGTTGTAATACGGTCCTGAAAGACCGTATATAATAGATGAGTTAAGATGTAGATTTGCTACTAATCCGTTGCCTTTTTTGAGGGTAAAAATCGGTTAGAAAAATCGTTCTTAATCTCCATCGGCATCCCAATAACCGCCTCAAAGAACGCGTGTTTTCCAATCTTTGTTATGACAAAGGTAAGCATTTTTTCTCGAAGTAAGAAAAAATATTGGCTTAGATATTCCGGCATAGTACTTTATTCTATATTCTATTATTCATGCCTTTCATTTGCTCTTTATGCTTTAATTTTGTAACCAAAGTAAAGAGTTATGAATCAGGAAAATGTAAAGGTGGCGTTCTACCTCAAAAAGAGCGAAGCGGATGCCAAAGGCAACTGTCCCGTGATGGCAAGATTGACAGTCGGAAGATACTCCGAAGCGGCATTCAGTTTGAAGATGTCGGTGCCTCATACGATGTGGCACTCCGGTCGTGCTACGGGTAAGAGCGTAGCTGCCAGAGAGATAAACCATCAGCTGGATGAGATTCGTGCTACGGCACTCTCCATCTTTCAGGAGCAGATAGCCATACACGACATTGTAACGGCAAAAGATGTGAAATGCCTTCTATTGGGTATGGCATCAGGTCAGGAGACTTTGATGAGCTACTTTCGTGCCTTCATCAAGAACTACGAAAAGCGTGTAGGCGTGAATCGTGTCGCAAGCACACTGAGAGCCTACAAGTACGCATACCAGCATGTAGAGAAGTTCTTGAATGAGAAGTATAAATTGACAGATATTCCATTTACGGCATTGGACCGCTCGTTTATCGACAAGTACGACCTACATCTTCGTACAGAGTGCCATTTGGCTTTGGGAACCATCAAGCAACTTACAACCAACTTCAAGACCATCATCGGTGAGGCTATTGCCGATGGCATTCTTACGACCAATCCATTCTGGGGATATGAAGCGGAGCGTCCCAAAAGGGAACAAAAGTATCTCACGACAGAGGAATTGCAACTAATTACGACCACTCCACTGCATAACGCCAAGTTATACCATATCCGAGACCTCTTCCTATTCTCCTGTTATACAGGTATCCCTTATGGAGATATGTGTATGCTGACCCAAGAAGATCTTGCAACGGATGAAGATGGCACGCTATGGATAAAGACCTCCCGTAAGAAGACCAGGATTGATTATGAAGTTCCATTGCTCGACATCCCGATATACATCATAGATAAATATCGTGACGTTGCCCCTGACGGTAAACTGCTTCCGATGTATAGCAACTCCGAAATGAACCGTCAATTGAAAGTGATAGCCAAGATGTGCGGTATAGAGCGTAGAATCGTCTTTCATGCAGGCCGCCACACATACGCTACGGAAGTTACCCTCTCGCACGGCGTACCATTGGAAACGGTCAGTAAAATGTTGGGGCACGCCGAGATTACCACTACCCAGATTTATGCAAAAGTCACTGACGATAAGATTGATGCCGATACAAAAGTGCTTAATAGCAAAATCTGCGAACGATTTTCTGTGGCCATTTAGTAACCATAAAATGACAACTTATGAGAAATAGTAGAGATAACCAAGATACAAAGCGTAGAAGTACCTTCGCCATATTGTTCTACATCAACCGCACTAAAATCCGCAAGGATGGCACATGCCAACTCTTGTGCAAGGTGAGTATAGATGCTGAATGGGAACAAATAGGCACGAAGGCTTCCGTAAACCCTGATATATGGAATCCCGAAACAGGGCGTGCCGATGGTCGCAGTGAGAATGCTGTAACGGTAAACAGAGCCATAGGCGAACTCACCAAAGAGATTACCGGCCACTATAACCATATCAAGAAGAGTTTGGGGTTTGTTACCGCAGAGCTGGTAAAGAACGCAGTTAAAGGTATCGGACAAAAGCCTGTAACATTGCTTGCCCTCTTCCGTGAGCATAACGAAGAGTTCAAGAAACGTATCGGAGTGGATCGAATAAAGGGAACCTATGATAGCTATCAGCGTTCCTATAAGCACCTTGCGGCCTTCGTTCAGGAAAAGAAAGGAGTCGAAGACATAACCTTGCGCAGCCTTGACAAGGTGTTCTATGATGATTTTGAGATTTTCTTGCAAACGGATTGTAAAATGAAACCTAAGACTGTTCACGAACATCTGTATAGATTAAAGAAAATGACAATGCGAGCTGTCAGTCAAGGCACCCTGCGTAGAGATCCCTATTGCCGACTGCATCCCGAACTGCCTAAACGAAAGAGCCGGCACATGAAATTGGAAGACCTCAAGACTTTGATGTCAACGCCTGTGGAAAAGCCCCAATTACAGCGGGTTCGCGACTGGTTCATCTTCTCGACCTTTACAGGGTTAGCCTATGCGGATTTGAAGCGACTATCCGTGAATGACATTACGCAAGCCGAGGATGGCAGCTGGTGGATACACATCAAGCGACAGAAGACGGACACTCCATCGGTTATAAAACTGCTCGATGTTCCGTTGCGCATCATTGAGAAGTACAAGCACGAGCGACAGGGTGATAAGGTTTTCAACCTCTATGCTCGCGAGTACCTCATCAAATTGACACGGGAATTAGGCGAAGAGTATGGTTTCTATCTCACTTTCCACAAAGCGAGGCATAATTTCGGGACTCATATAACTCTATCAATGGGAGTGCCGCTTGAGACTGTAAGCAAAATGATGGGACATACGAACATCACGACCACTCAAATTTACGCACAGGTAACGGACAAAAAAGTCGATGAAGATATGAAGCGACTTAAGGAGGTGACAGCCGGACAGAAGATAAATATCTATGAGGAGGATTTGAGCGTCCTGCCCAAGCGTCGGAGAAGAGCAGCCGCCGTATGAATATGAGAAACGACCTCGCAAAATCGGGGTCGTTTCTCTGTATAGGGATGTTGGGTTATACCCATCGTTGTTCTTCAACACACCGTTTATGGGAGTCTTCGAGTATTTTTCTGATTTCAGACTCTTTATACAGAGCCTTACCCTGTACGATATAGTAAGGAATCATTCTTGCCGAACGATACTCCTGCAATGTTCTTCGGCTCACTTTCAATACTTTTGCGAGTTCTTCGTCTGTCATAAAGTAATCGCTCTTAAACATCGGTTGTGGCCTTGAACCGGTCTTGTCGAGCAGGTCATTCATCTTCTTCAATCGTTGAATGATTTCCGCAATCTGCGGATCTTTCTTATCAAGGAAATACATAATTACAATTGGGGTTTTAGTGGATAATAATTCGATTGCATCAGTTTCTCTACATCTTCGGGCTTGTAGAAAATCTTGTGTTTGATTCGGCTGAAAGGTATAAGCCCCTTATCCCGGTACACCTGAAGGGTGCGTTTCGAGATACGCATGATGTCACATACCTGCTGGTTATCCAGCCACTTTTTCAGCGCCAAGTCCTCATGGGGACAACAAAATTTGCTCACTTTCTCTTCGAGTGCCAACAGATGATTGCAAATCTCGTCAAAGGCTCTCTTTTCAATAAGTACCATTTCCATTTTTTTAGTCATTTTTTGAGTTATACATTGATTGGTTTCTCATGCTTGCCGGAAGCGGCAAGCCCTTCTGCTCGAAGAAATCCTTAATCTCGGAAGCCTTGTAGTATGTGCGTCCATCGATCATATAGTAGCGGATAAGTTTCTTCTGGCGGTAGCGTGCCAGTGTACGGTGAGTCACACCAAGCAGCTTGCTCAGGTCGTAGTTATCCAGCAGCGTGTCACCATCGAGGCACTCCTTCATCTTGTTCTGTCGCTCC
>CAYTLU010000452.1:0-7716 GCA_964438665.1 uncultured Bacteroides sp. | reverse complement strand
TTTTTCCTATAAGAAGGGCGTTCCGGAGGATCGGTCGGGCAATGGCGGAGGTTTCGTGTTTGATTGCAGAGCCATGCACAATCCCGGACGATATGATGAATATAAGCATCTGACCGGACGAGATCAGCCGGTTATGGATTTCCTTGAGGACAGGGGAGAGGTTCAGCATTTTTTGGCCGGATGCTATGATCTGGTCGATTCATCGGTCGATTGCTATATCCGGCGTGGATTCTCTGATCTGATGGTTTGTTTCGGTTGCACCGGCGGCCGGCATAGATCGGTCTATTGCGCGGAGCACATGGCCGGACATCTGAATGATAAGTATGGAGTCAGAGTGCGTATGATTCATCGCGAACAGAATATTGAGAAAATATTAGAACCGAAATGAAAGCTCTTGTTTTTGCCGCCGGATTGGGGACTCGTCTGCGCCCGTTGACCGACAATATGCCCAAGGCTCTGGTTGAAGTCGGCGGTGTGCCTGCCATATATCATGCTATCGAACGAATTAAGATGGTGGAAATAACGGATGTGGTGATAAATGTTCATCATTTTCCGGATCAGATCCGTAATTTCCTTGAGCGTAACGGCAATTTCGGATTGAATATTAAGATCAGTGACGAGTCGGATCTACTGTTGGATACCGGAGGCGGGCTTTATAATGCATTGCCGTTGCTTGGCGGTGATGATCCGATTCTGCTTCACAATGCCGATATTGTGACCGATGTTTCTTTGGCCGACATCATGTCGGAATATTATAATGACAGGCCGGATGCATTGCTGTTGGTATCGGAGCGGGCATCCTCACGGCGTTTGCTGTTTGATAGATCCAAAAACATGAATGGGTGGCTGAATGTTGCAACAGGAGAGACCAAGCCGGCAGGATTGTCCGTGACAGGGCTGCAGCCGTTGGCTTTTGGCGGTGTGCATATCATATCTCCATCTATGTTTCCGTTTTTAAGAGAGTATGCCGGGAGTCATGGTCCGGTATTTTCCATTACTCATTTCTATATTGCGGCTTGTCGAAAATTCAATATAAGGGCGTTTGTTCCGGCATCTCCGTTCAGGTGGCATGACATCGGTCGTCCGGAATCGCTAAAAGCAGCTCGGGAAGCGTTCCGCAATTCGTGATAGTGCATAAAATAAAAGACCACGCTTTGATCAGCATGGTCTCACTGTGTTTTTCCGGATCGGAAATTTATTTCTTCTTGCGGTTACCGTAGCGGCTCATGAACTTATCTACACGGCCGGCAGTGTCAACAAGTTTCTGCTTGCCGGTGAAGAATGGGTGAGAGGAGCTGGTGATTTCAAGTTTCACGAGCGGATAGGTGACGCCATCAACTTCGATTGTTTCTTTAGTGGCAATTGTCGAACGAGTAATGAAAATTTCTTCGTTTGACATGTCTTTAAACACAACTTCGCGATAATTTGAAGGATGGATATCTTTTTTCATCTTATTATAAGAGTTAATCTGTTTATAATCAAAGTTTTTGAACAACGCTGGTAGGACGTTTTATCGTAATGGCTTGCAAATTTACGCATTATTATTGTAATTTACAAAACATTACGCTTTTTTGTCGGCAAAAAGTTTTCAAATTATGCCCAACTCCTGTTTTCAAGAAGTTGGGCATGGTATCATATTGGTGTGAATCGCTATACCGATAATAGTGGTATGGCGGTCAGATAGGATTAGTCGGCAAATTCAATCAGCGGTGCGTCAGTACCGACAATCTCATCTTGTTTGACAAGCACGCGCTTGACAACGGCATCCTTTTCTGCCGTCACATCATTCTCCATCTTCATGGCTTCATAGACAAGCAGTATGTCGCCGGCCTTGACAGCCTGACCGTTTTTGACATTGATCTCAATGATTCGGCCACCCATAGGAGCTGACAGCACCTCGCCGGTAATAGGTTCGACAACCTCTTCCACCACCTTTTCAGCCGGAGCTGCTTTTGCTTCTTCGGCTACTTTTGCCTGATATTCCTCGGTGCGGCGGCGGCGTAGAAATCCGTTTGCAACCGATGGCAGAAGCTGGAGAAGAAGATATTCTTCATCGTTCTGAGCCAATTTTACTCCTCCAAGATCTTCAAGCACTGGATTCTCCGGCTGCTTGTAGGAATCGACATCATAGGGGTGTTCCTGAGCATCACCTGTGATCTTTTCGCGGAATGTCGGATCGATGGCAACCGGTGTATGACCGTATTCACCCTTGATAAGAGATATGAATTGGTTGGATGCGTTGGAATAGTCGGGATTGCCTTTTTTGCGGTCAAGCGCAAGGCTGACGGCCTGGCTGCCTACAATCTGGCTGGTCGGTGTCACCAATGGAACGAGGCCGGCATCACGGCGCACTTTCGGGATCAGGCGCATAGCGTCGTCGAGCAGGTCGGAAGCCTGTAGCGCTTTGAGCTGGGCAACCATGTTGGAATACATGCCGCCGGGAACTTCTGCGTTTTTGACCAATTCATTGGGTTTTGGGAATCCAAAATAGTCCTCAATCGCATGGCATGCATCAAGAAGACCTTCTTCGTCATTGGCCTTGGCACATTCGATTGCTTTGTCAAACAGTGCTGAAACATCAGCCGGAAGCTCATCTTTGAGTGGATCGAATGCAATAGGCATTTTCTTGACGAGATCGAATTCAGCCAGTTCTTTGCGGGCGTTGAGCAATTCGTTGCGGATATTACCGACAGCTTCCATGTTGACGTCAACTTCGATGCCCATCCGTTGTGCAAAGACATAAATGAGTTCAATTGCCGGAGCTGCCGATCCGCCGCCAAACCACCAGATGTTGGTGTCGAGAATGTCAACGCCGTGAAGCATTGCCATGACTGACGATGCAAGACCGTAGCCCGGAGTGCAGTGTGTGTGGAAATCGATATCCACCTTGATCTCTTCTTTCAGGCGGGAGATGATTGATGCGGCGCGCAGCGGGTTGACCAAGCCGGCCATGTCTTTAAGCGTGATGATCTTTGCGCCAAGTGATTCCATCTCTTTCGCTTTGTTCACGAAATATTCATCGGTGAATATTTTTTCCGGCGCGGCGGGTTTTGAGCCGAACATGGATTTGAATTTGGCTGCAAATCCGGTGGGGGTAGGGGTATCGTCCTTCGGATCGACTGTGTAGCAGACTGCTCCGTCGGCAATTCCGCCCAGTTCATTGATCATGCGGATCGATCCTTTGATATTGTCAATGTCATTGAGCGCATCGAATATACGCATGACATTCAGACCATTCTTGATGGCTTCCTTGTAGAATCCTTCGAGAACGCTGTTGGGATATGGCACATATCCGAAAAGATTGCGTCCGCGTGAAAGAGCGGAAAGAAGCGATTTCCCTTTCATGGCTTCGCTGGCTTTGCGAAGACGTGTCCAAGGCGATTCGTCAAGATAACGCATTACGGAGTCGGGGATTGCTCCTCCCCACACCTCCATGATATAGAAGCCGGCATTCTCGTAAAGAGGAAGTAGGCGGTCGATAGTTGACTGACTCATGCGGGTGGCGAACAGTGACTGCTGGCCATCACGCATAGTTAGATCTCTGATTTTCAATTTACGTGTTTGCATTGCTTAGTTGTATTATTCATGAAACGAATTTAATAAGCGTATGTTGGGTACGCCGTTCAACTTGCAAAGTTAACACACCCTGCCCAAATATGGAAATTTTTCCTTAATTATTTTCCCGGCTATTCCCCCGGATGCGCTTTTCTTATCGTTACTATACTACAGCGTCAGGGCATTATCCACTAATTGATCGGACAATGCGGCGTCAAGCACCTGTGAAATGTCGTTGACATAGATGAATGTCATCCCTTCGAGATACATGGCCTGAATATCCTCGATATCCTTGCGGTTTTCTTCCGACAGGATGATTGTGTCGATTCCGGCGCGTTTGGCAGCGAGGATTTTTTCTTTTATGCCCCCAACCGGCAACACTTTTCCGCGTAGAGTCATTTCTCCGGTCATGGCGATACGCGGGCGCACTTTGCGTTGAGTGAAGAGCGAAGCCAATGACGTTACCATTGTGATGCCTGCCGATGGTCCGTCCTTGGGGATAGCACCCTCCGGATCATGGAGGTGGACTGTGTAACGTTCAAAAACATCAGGGTCGATATTGAGTTGTTCGGCATGCGATTTGATATATTGCAGGGCTATTATGGCTGACTCTTTCATGACATCACCCAGATTGCCGGTCAGGGTTATCTTCTCGCCTTTTCCCTTTGCCACCGACGATTCGATGACAAGGATTTCACCTCCCACGGCTGTCCATGCCAGACCGGTAACAACTCCGGCATAGTCATTGCCTTCATATCGGTCATGGAATCTGCGCTCAATTCCGAGCATCTCTCTGACATGAGATGGCTTTATCGTGTGGGGGATGCGATTCCCTTTCAGTTTTTTTACCACGAGTTTGCGCACGATTGATGCAATCATTTTCTCAAGCTGGCGCACACCGCTTTCACCTGTGTATGATTCTATTATCTTGTTAAGGGCATCATCGCTGAATTTTATGGCATTATTGCTGAAGCCGTTTTCTTCCAGCACACGCGGTATGATATGGCGTTTGGCGATCTCCAGTTTTTCCTGCTGAAGATATCCTGACAGCTCTATGATTTCCATGCGGTCAAGCAGCGGCTGGGAAAGAGTCGATAGGGTGTTGGCGGTGGCAATAAACATGACTTTCGACAGATCGAAGTCGATATCTACGTAATTGTCATGGAAATGGCAATTTTGCTCCGGATCGAGAACCTCAAGCAGTGCGGCTGACGGATCGCTCTTGATATCTGTGCCGATTTTATCGATTTCATCAAGCACGATAAGCGGATTTGACGATCCCGCACGGCGCATGGCTTCAATGATTCTCCCCGGCATAGCCCCGATATAAGTCCGGCGGTGGCCGCGGATTTCCGCTTCGTCATGGACTCCGCCCAGCGATACGCGCTGATATTTGCGCCCCATCGCGCGTGCCACAGACTGACCCAACGATGTCTTGCCCACTCCGGGAGGCCCTACGAGACATATTATAGGTGATTTCCCTGACGGATTGTGCATCGAGACGGCAAGTTGCTCTACTATGCGCTCTTTCACTTTCTCCAGTCCGTAATGGTCTTCGTTGAGAATGGATTCAGCCTTGTTTAAATCGTTGTTCAATTTGAAGAACTTATTCCAGGGTAGTTCAAGCAGAAGATCGATATAGGCATATTGCACTGAGTAGTCCGGACTTTGAGGATTGATGCGCTGGAGCTTTTCAACTTCGCGTTTGAATATACCGGCAACTTCTTCAGGCAGATTGACAAGTTCGGCTTTTTCCCGGAATTTTGATGCGTCATCGTCATCTCCGTAAAGCTCATGTCGGATAACTTCCATTTGCTGTTGCAGCAACGCGGCACGTTGATTCTCTGACATGCTCTGTTTTGTCTTCTCCTGAATGTCCTGTGCGAGATTCACCATTTCCTCGCTTTTTGCAAGCTCGACAAGGAGTTTGAATCCGCGTTGTTTCAAATCCGGTTCTTGCAGGAGACTTTGTTTCGTTTTCGAATCAAAGGGTGAATAGGAACACACCATGTTGATTATGGCCGGCTTGCTTGGAGTGTTTTCGATGTTGAATGCCAATTCCGACGGAAAATCATTCGTTTTCCGGATAATGTTGAGGGCCGTTCCCTTTATGGTGGAAATCAGGACATTTGTCTCTTTGTCGTTCCGACGAGGAGCATTCTCGTTGATGAATTCAACGTTGACAGTTCCGGCCTTATCCCCCGGCCCTGTAACCTTTATAGTCCTAAGTCCATGAAGTATGGCCGTTTTCGGTCCGTCGGGAATCTCAAAAACTTTTACAACCATTGCCGCCACCCCATATTCATACAGGTCATCCGGAATGTTGGGATTGTCGTTATTTGGATCTTTCTGACATAAGATGGCAATGGGGATATGGCTGTCGGCGGCCGCTTCGGCCGTAGCTATCGACTTTTCTCTTCCTAACGAGATAGGAAACGTTACGTCCGGAAACAAGACAAAATCGCGGGTTGGCAGTACCGGCATATCTGTTGGATTCATCTCCTTTGCCAGTTCTGTATTCTTTATTTCAACTTGTCCTAATGATATGATGTGTTCTTTTTTGTCGCTCATATATTTTTCGTGTTGTTGTGCTTTTTTGTTTCTACACAAAAACTATGCCAAAGTTACGCAAATTCTATGGAACAAACGAAATAAACGAAAAAATGCCCCGCTGTCATACTTATAACATAATTAACTTTATATGGGCTTATATCCAAAGCCATTCAAACTATTTACATATTGCCCAAGCTTACCTTTGGTCAGTCTATTAAGTACTTTTAATTCTTTCTCGATTTCATCAACCTTATCCGAAATATCATCAGATTCTTCCTTTGATTTTGCATAATTAAGAAGATATGCTTTCACTGATTTTGCTGCATTCTCTATCTGTTTGTCATCTCGTTCAATCGGATTCATACTCTCTTATTCAATGTTGTTAATCATTCCATTTATTTTTTTCAGATCTCTCACTAATTCGTCGAATGAATCAGATTCGCCATAAATCATGTGTAGGCGCATGTTCTCATAGTCAGTACGCCATTGCTCAATGACTTTTCCCAAAACAAGCGGTTCATATCGCCGTATGTCTTCCATGTATAGCCGGGGAGGAGAAACTGAACAGTCATTCCGTTCATGTTGTTTGCCACCCATGTCAACAGCAGCTTTTGCCAGCGGACAAGGTGCATTATGACGTCACGCAGATTCTTGTCTCGTTTCCAGTGAGCTTCCGTTTTCTTCTCATCGGCAGAGAAGTCAAAAGGAGTGTTCATCTCTTCATCGCTCATAGATGCGATGAATGCCATCAGTTTATCGTAGTTGTCTGTCGCAGCGGATATCAGTTGCTCTTTATTTGTAGGTCTTGCCATGATTTTGATTTTAGGTCAATTAGTTCTGGACATGAGTAATCTCAATCCGAGTGCAAAGTTACTCTTTTTTATGCTAATTTCTTATTGGCTTCATCACTTGCCCCGCTCAATGCCTACCGAATAGAGGTGAAAAATTTGGCATTGCCCTCGCTTAATCGTACCTTTGGAGGGAAATTTAAACAAAGGATAAGTATGAGTGAATCTGAATCATGGTGGACTGCTCCGGCACAAAGCGACTCCGGTCGGCTTATAATGGTGACAGGTCGCAAGGATATAAAAAAATTTAGGGACAATCCGCGTTTTTCCATACGCGTTGAAGTGACGTGGAAATATAAAGGCGATGATAGCGGTATGCCTGATTTCGAGACCTCCACGCAGATGGAAAAAGTGCAGGAGGCTTTAAATTCGGCATTTGCAAAAGATCCTGTTGCCGTTTTGACCGGAATATTCACCGGCGATGATGAACGGAACTGGGTTTTCTATACTCTCAGCACAAATATATTCGGTAAGAAACTGAATGAATCTTTAGCTGAATTCCCTCTCCTGCCATTGGAGATATATTGCGAGAATGATCCAGACTGGAAGGGATATGAGGAAATGGAAGCAGCCTCAGTAATGTATTGAACCGAGGCTGCTTTGATATTTGACTTGAATAAACGCTTTATTCATCGGGAAGGGGAGGCGGCAATTCGTTGCTACCTTTGTCGTTTTTCGCCGGCTCGACATCGCTATCCGCGGCATTGACGTTTGAGTCAGAGTCGGGTTGCTTCTCTTTGGAGTCATCGGCTTTCTCCTC
>CAYTLU010000451.1:0-7508 GCA_964438665.1 uncultured Bacteroides sp. | reverse complement strand
TTGAGAAATTTTACAATTATTTTTAAACAACTTCATATTTTTTATTCTATTACAAACAATTTCAAGTTATGAGAAAAATCGTATTCTTTCTTGTAGGCGTGTTCGCATGTGTCGGAACAATATCCGCTCAGGATTATTCCTGGATGGAAAATTCACCCGAAAATTATCTTCCCAAGATGACTCAAATCATTATTTCGGCCAACTCACCTTGTAATCAAGATGGCGAAGCATTCAAGGATTTCATCCCTCGCTTTCGCACTGACAAGGCTTTCAGGAACTCACGCCTCAAATTCTCGGATGAGATGTATGAATCCTCTTTCCAATCAATAGCATATTCGGATACCGGCTATGGCATCTTCAAAGCCGTAAAAAAGAATACAAAGTGCGATAAATCTTACGGTACGTGGTATAATGTTTCTGCAAACGAGGTTTGCTTCACTTATTCTGATGTGCTACCTTGTGATGAGTTTGGCGGTAGCAGCGTTACGGCTCGCTTCCAAAGAATTGACGGCAAGTGGTATTGCACCGCTTGCATGGTGGCCGGCTAAAGACACTTTTCTCGAACATTCTGCGTATATTTGACGCCGGTTTTGTTATTGGAAAATGATGTGTTAAAGATCGCTGCTGGTTATGGGGAGTGAATCCGGACAAATAAGAAGGGTGACGCTTGTCGGGCTGTGGATCAATGTTGTCTTGATCGCGGCAAAGCTCTTTTTCGGCTATTGGGGAAACAGCGATGCCCTTGTGGCTGACGGATATCATTCGGTGAGCGATTTTATCACGGATATCATTGTGATTGCTTTCGTGGCGGCTTCATACAGAAAGGCTGACCATGATCATCCTTACGGTCACGGCAAATATGAGACTGCTGCAACGGCTCTGATCGGGGCGGTGTTGCTTGCCGTGGCTTTTTTTATCGGCTATGAAGGATGTCTGGCTCTTTGGAATGCCGCTCTTGGTCATACGATTCCGCGGCCCGACATCTGGACGCTGTATATTGCCGGAGCCTCAATCGCGTTGAAGGAATTCTGTTACAGATACACCATTGTCTATAGCCGCAGGCTCAATTCCTCGGCATTGAAGGCAAATGCCTGGCATCATCGCAGTGATGCGGTCTCGTCCGTAGCCACACTTGTCGGCGTGGCGTTTGCCTTGTTCATGGGTGAGCAGTGGCGGGTAATGGATCCGATAGCTTCGATTGTCATAGGCGGGATGATTGGTGTCTCGGCAGTGAAGATTATGTTGCCGCCGGTCAATGAGCTGTTGGAAACATCGCTTTCCGACAGCACTTTGCAGCAGATGACGGAGATCATCCGTTCGGTTCCCGGAGTGATTCAGGTCCATAATCTGCGGTCGCGCCGAAACGGTCGTGCCTACATAGTGGATGTGAACATTCACGTCCGTGCCGACATCACAGTCCGTGAGGGGCATGCCATAGCCAGCAGTGTCGAGTCGCGTCTTCGCAGTGCGTTCGGAAAAGAGATGATAATATATGTGCATATAGAGCCGCAGACGGTGGCCGTTGACTGACGACTCTTGTTCAGGATTCTTCTTCCAATATCCGGTGTTGTTCCTTTTTGCTCAGCGAAGAAAAGACAGCTTGATATGATTCCTCTACAAGCTGTTTTATAAGGTTTTCGGGGACATCGCTGTGGAAATAGACACTGATCCAGTGGCGTTTGTTCATGTGCCATCCTTGCGTGATGCCGTTATATCTGGCCCGAAGGTCATCGGACCTTTCCGGCTTGCATTTGAGGTTGCAGTATTCAAATGCGTCAATATCGACCAGTCCAAACCATTTTTCGCCAACGCTGAACACGAGCAGCGAGGCATAGCGTTGATCGCTCCACGGCATTTTTTCCGTAGCTCCGGGCAGCGACAGGCAATATTCCCTGAATTCCTCAACATTCATAGTGCTATAATCCGGTTTAGTGCGGGATCAGTCTTCCAGGAAGTAGGTGAGGGTGGTCACAACGCGGACTTCTTTGATGTAGGGGGTGTAGTTGTCGCGGTCTTCGATTGAGAATTGCCCTTGACGCGCTGATTTGATTTTCCCCAGATCGCTTTCCGAATCGTCGGCGAATTTTTTGGCGGCTTCGCGAGCGTTTTGGGTCGCTTCGGCAATCATCTCCGGCTTAATGGAGTTCAGGTTGGTGTATTCGTAGGTGATCGGGTTGTTGTAGTCCGACGATGAGATTGCAATGCCTTGCTTCATCAGTTCGCCCTGGCGGTTGATGAGGTCATGCACTTTTGTGACCTTCGAAGAGCTGACCGTCACCACAGACGTGACGCTGTATTTAAACGGAATCGGCTGATTGTTGTAGCGGTCGGTGGAAAGATCGGTCATCTGCGGTGCGCTGATGGAGATTTCAGAATCCTCTATGCCGTTGTCTTTCAAAAATTTGATTATCGCTTGGTTTGTTGATGCCACTGCGTCATAGACAGCCGGCAGATTGTCGCCTACCTGTTTGAAAACAATAGGCCATGTCACTTGGTTTGCTTCAACCTGACGCGTTGCAAGGCCGCGCACTTCAACCGTGCGCTGGCTGTCGGTCAACGATTTCAAACCGCTGCGCATGCAGAGCCCGAGAGCCAAAAGCCCGACGGCAAGCAGCGCTGCCGCAATGATAGTGTTGGATTTCATAAGAATATTGTGTTTAGAATGTTGCAAAATATAGGATGACATCGTCAGCGATTCCTTCGAGCCGCACTTTTGCTGCGACCAGATCGCCTATATTGGCGCGACCCTCAATGCTCTGAGGCTGCATGTATTTCACAAGAAACTCTTCAATGTCGGCCGGCCGGATGACAACGAATGGCGATGTTTCCTGAACGCCTGTTCCGGAAGCAAAGATGACATCGCAAATTGCCAGCAGGCGTGTCTGCATCACAGGTGCTTTCGCTTTCGTTGCGGCATCATTTGATGAAACGGCCGATGCGTATGCTTTGAACAGCACTCCGAGATTGGTAGGGTCTTTTGCCAGAGCCTCCTCGCATAGCTTAAAAGCTTTTTCGGTGTTGCCGGAATTATAAGCTTCGAGCATCGCGGGGTATTGCTTTTCGGCATTGAATCCGGGCTGAAGGGCAGAGCCATAGTAGATTGTCGCGGCTTCTTCCGCAGTCAGCTGCTGTCCTGATTTGAATTTTTCCATAAGCCGGGCGTAATTGCCGTTGGCAATCTGAGTCTGTATGGTCAGTTTGTCAGGTTTTGCATTTTCTGCCGACACCGTCATTGTGGTTGCAAATACGGATATAATGGCGATAGCCGCTGATAGGATGATCTTTTTCATGTTATTGTCTTTGTTGGGTATATGTTTTTGATAGATATTTTTGTCAATGGTTTAATTTGAGCATCGATTCGATCAGTTTGCGGTCATTGCTCAGCCGCGGCACTTTTCGCTGGCCGCCGAGCTTGCCTGTGGATTCCAGCCATTGGTCGAACAGCCCTTTGCGGGCCACTGTTATCGTCAATGGACCGAGGAAAATGTTTCCGCTCCGTTTGGCTTGATAGTCACTGTTTTCCTGTGTCAGCAATCTGTCAAGCGTGGCGGCAAACGTCTTCATGTCGGCCGGCGGTGTGGAAAACTCGATGAGCCACTGATGATGTCCCCGATGTCCGTCTGTGGCATAGATGGGTGCGGCGGTATAGTTGTCAACGCGGCATCGGCATTGTTCGCATGCCTTGGCCAGCGCAGCATCGGTGTTGTGGACCATCACTTCCTCCCCAAATGCATTGATGTAGTGTTTTGTTCGGCCGGCGATGGTGATTCTCAGCGGCGATAAGGTTTCAATCCTGACGGTGTCACCTATCGGATAACGCCAAAGACCGTTGCATGAGGTGATTACCAAGGCATAGATATTGCCTTCCTCCACCTCCCAGGCGGGAATCGGATCGGCGGAATCTCCATGATCTACAGGGATGAATTCATAGAACACTCCGGCATCGGTCAGCAGACGCATTGCGCGGTTATCGCGCGTGTCCTGAATTGCGAAAAATCCCTCTGACGC
Source organism: uncultured Bacteroides sp. (assembly GCA_964438665.1). Taxonomy (GTDB): domain Bacteria; phylum Bacteroidota; class Bacteroidia; order Bacteroidales; family Muribaculaceae; genus Paramuribaculum. Next base: position 3,500 of record CAYTLU010000451.1, on the reverse strand, counting down.
GTTATATGTTTCAAGATAGCGCATCCGTTCGGGGTCTATTATGGCATCGTATTGTTCGCGGTATGGCAGAAACGAGATTCCGCCGTGGAAAAACACCTCAAGGTTTGGCCATACTTCGTGGATCTCCTTTGCCCCGGTGTGTTCAAGCACTCCGCGCAACACCGTCAGAAACCACGATGGCACGCCGGAAATGTTGGTGACGTCAGCTTGCGAAGCAGCTTTTATCAGAGCCGGCAGTTTCTTGTGCCAGTCGGCCATGAGCGCAATTTTCTTTGACGGCACTCTGACAAGGTTGGCCAGAGGATTGATCGCTTCGATGAGGTTGGCCGACAGGTCGCCGACTTTTGCCCGGGATTTTGCCGGCAGGTTGAGTTCGTTGGCGAAGCTGCCTCCCAGAATGAAACTGCGTCCGTCAAACAGTCGGCTGTCAGGATAGATTGAAAGATAGCGGGCCACTACGTCGCTGCCGCCGCGATAGTGGTTGCGTCTCAGCGATTCGGCCGAAATCGGGATAAACTTGCTCTTTCCATCGGATGTGCCTGACGACTGGGCAAAACGCACCGTTCTTCCGGGCCACAGGACGTTGCTTTCTCCGGCAATCATGCGCATCACCATCGGTCTGAGCTGCTGATACGGCGTGATGCCTACGGCTTGGCGGAACTGTTCATAGCTGCAGATCTTGTCATAACCATGCGTCCGCCCCCATTCTGTTCGTTGTGCTGTTTTTATAAGTCGCGAGAGTTCGCTCCGCTGCACCTGTTCGGGGTCGGCAGACCTACTGTCAGACTGCCTGATTTTTCGGACAAAATAAGGCCGTATGAGTTTTGTCAGATTCATGCTTTGGTTGTTGTGGCAGCAAATGTAAGGAAAAAATCGCGTTTTGTGGAAATAAATGATTAAATTTGCACTTTATATTTATTCCATTGTGTATTAAAAAGGAAAACACACAATTGAAAAATGAAAATGAAGAAACTAACAAATCCGCTTTTGCTTCTGGGCATGACACTGATGGCAGTGCTGTTGCTCACTTCGTGTGGTGATGAAGATTATTATTACGAGCCGATAGTCGATAATTGGGCGTTGGTTGAGATCGACGGCTATCCGGTCAGCGAACCGGAGGTCTGCGAGATTTCACTATATGAGGACGGAACGGGAGCTTACGGCCAGTATAACCCCTATCCGCACTGGTCAACATTCCCTATCCGGTGGGAGCTTGACTATGCGTCCGGCGGAGCGGAATATCTTTATATCTATCCCTACACCGGAGAAGTGTGGCGTTATATGGTCCGTCTCTATCCGATGCAGATGGAGCTGACGGATCTGGACACCGGCCAGCGGCTATTGTTTAATTGCTACTGAGATGGACGGAACGCAGCAGACTAAGCCGGAAAAGTGGACCGAACTGGAATTGTTGCCTGAGTGGGGCGAGCAGTTCTATGATGTCTATACGGCCAAGAAACATGGCAAATGGGTGATGCTGAAAACGCTTAAACCGGCGTATAAAGACGATCCGCGCTTTCAGGCCATGATAGAGAAGGAATTCGATGTCCGCTACAATCTGGCTCATCCCAACATTGTCATGATCAATGATTATGAGGATGTCCCGACGCTTGGGCGTTGCATTATAACAGATGATGTGTATGGTGATTCTCTCCGTAAGCTCATCGATGGCAAGAAGATAACGCCCGGGCATGTCGAGAAGATCTGTTCGCAGCTTGTCGATGCCATTGACTATATACAGCGGAATCATCTTGTGCATTTCCCGATCCGCCCCGAAACAATTATTTTTACGGAAAATATCGGGAATCTCAAACTGATAGATGTCGGGTTCGATCAAAGCGCGCATCTGACGCCGACTGAGGCTTCGGAGGATATCTTCAGTTTCGGAAAGGTGCTTATGGAGGTGCTTGAACAGACTCCCGGATCGCCTGCCTATCTGCGCAGGATTGCCGAAAAATGTATGGCTGCGGATCCGCGGCAGCGTTTCAAGAGCGTACACCAGTTGCGGATGGCTCTGGCGCATCGGTCCGATAACAAGTTTTATATTGCCATTATCATTTTTCTTCTTGTAATGATAGGGCTTTTGATTTGGTTCAGTTCCGCCTGGGCCCCCAATGCGTAAATAATTCAATATCACATTATGTCCCGGATTGTCATAGAAGCGATTCCCCATACGAAGTCTAGTCTGAAACGGTTTGTCAAGTTTGCGCTCAATCTGTATAAAGACAGCCCTTATTATGTGCCGCCGTTGATCTCTGATGATGTCGAGACGCTGACCAGAGAGAAAAATCCCGCCTTTGACTATTGTGAGGCGCAGGCATTCATGGCCTATCGCGATGGAAAACCTGTCGGGCGAATTGTCGCCATTATTAACAACGTGGTCAATGAGCGGACCGGCAAGAAAGAGGCGCGTTTCGGATTTGTCGATTTCATCGATGACGCAGAAGTTGTCGATGCTCTCTTTGACGCATCTGAAAATTGGGCAAGAGAGCGGGGAATGACCGAGATCGTCGGCCCTATGGGGTTCACGGATATGGATCATGAAGGAATGCTTGTCAGCGGATTTGAGGAAATGGGCACGATGGCAACCATATATAACTACTCATACTATCCTTTGCAGATGGAGCGTATGGGCTATGAAAAGGAAGTTGACTGGGTTGAATATCGTGTCACTGTGCCTCAAGAGGTTCCTGAAAAAATCAAAAGGATAGCAGATATTGTCAGAAAAAAATACAATCTGCGTTCGGTTAAGTTTTCATCGCGCCGGAAGATCAAGGAACAATATGGTCAGGCGTTGTTTGATCTGATCAATGAGGCCTATGATAAACTCTATGGATATTCTCCCCTGAATCAACGCCAGATCGATTATTATATTGATGCATATCTTGGAATCATCCGGCTCGATTGTGTCAGCGTGATTGTTGACGAATGTGACAGGCTTGTTGCTTTGGGCATTTCAATGCCATCGCTCTCCCTGGCTTTGCGTAAGTCGAAGGGACGCATGTGGCCGACAGGCTGGTATCATCTGCTTCAGGCCATACATGGGAAAAATGATGTCGTGGATCTTTTGCTGATTGCCGTCAAGAAAGAATATATGAGCCGAGGGGTCAATGCGCTTGTTTTTGCAGACCTGATACCCATATTCAATAGAGAGGGTTTTAAAGAGGCCGAAAGCAATATTGAACTGGAAGGCAATGAAAGTGTCCGTCTCCAGTGGCAATATTTCCAGCATCGCCAGCACCGCCGCCGTCGCGTGTTCCGCAAAAAACTCTGATTGCTATAATTGTTGTTTGGCTTAAAAGGAGAGGCGGTTAGTCTTTGCTGTGTTAATCTCTGTTAAAATTATGTTGTAAAACATATTTTTAAGTGACTGCCAGCCAGCGTGGGAGGGGATATGGGCAGACTGCGGGTCGTGAAATCGGGCTTCCCGGGTCTTGCATGAATCGCGGGAAAGCTGTAACTTTGCACTCGCTTTTGAGAAAGAGCGGCCTTCGGGAAGC
>CAYTLU010000450.1:0-2872 GCA_964438665.1 uncultured Bacteroides sp. | reverse complement strand
GTTTTCTTCGATGTTCGGAAGATGCTCGATAGCAATTCTCCGTTAAAAGTGTTGTCCGAAGTTGTCATTTTCACTCTTTTTTGAAAGAGTAGAGAAAATTTTTTGAGAAAGTTTTTGGCAAAAAATTGTGGACAGGGAGTTTTTGTTTATCAGCTTAATATACAATCGACAACAGAGGTCAATTGCTGACATACGACAACGCTCGTAACACCTTAATAATCAACGAAAAAGCCACTTAAAAAGCGTCGGAAAATGGTTGATTATTATTAACTTTACCCTCGCAATTGCAAAAAAATACATGAACAGGAAACAAATTCAAACAACAAATGAAGAAATAAAATGAGAATAGAAAAGGTTCCTTGTCGAACAATTCGATACAGGGAATTTCCCGAATTGCTCTTCGGAGAATCACCGAATAGCGGCTCTACATATTTCGATGCAACTCACTTTATCCGCAGTCGCGGAGACGAGCGCAGACATAATGTTCAGGAGTTCCGTATAGCCTTCCAACACTGGATTACGACTCTTACCAACATATACAGCATCGAAAAGGAGGCACTCGTTATCCGTGATGAAACATCGGGGCATCTGTTAATTGATGAATGCCTGGCCCTGCTTTTTGTCGTCTATGTCGATCCTGACTTCGGCGTATATATGTTAGAACGCATATCAGAACTACTCATAGATGGCTTTTCGGTTTCAGACAGTTGGCTGGTTATGGCTGCCGGTAATAGATTTACTATTGAGGAATTAACAAGAAATGTAAAATCCAATGAGACGTAGCAAGTTTATACGACCCAAGGTCGTGCTAATCTTCAATGGTGCAAAACATCTTATCGCCATCACGCGCTCAATTCGTAGTGCTACCGAGCTAACCAAAGGCAGTCGCTCATCTATTTCGGCCTGCTGCATTGGTAAGCATAAAAGTAGCGGTGATTTCTACTTCAGACATCTGCACGATGATGTGGAGATAGAGATTTCTGATTTGGGAACACTGCTTTTAGCTGAATATGATGAGTTGTGTGGTGTTGAGAGAGACTATTACACCATTAAGGAGATGGCAAAAAAGCGAGTTAGAAAAGAGATTAAAAAACAGAAAAAAGTGAAGTAACTATGAGAGAAAACAGAACTGTCCCGTTTCGAGATACGAGCATTAAGGTGTCCCGGAACTATTATGGCCATCAGTATATCTGTATGGCTGATGTGTGCGAAATTATCAAGCAACGCGAACTATTGAAGGATGGAGCAATCCTCAATCTTTGTCCTTCGGCGATGAAGATGACCTTTCGCCGTAATGGGCGTGAGTATTGGGCTATCCGTCCAAGCGATATGCATACCATTATTCAGTTAGTGCGTAGGGAGAGTATTTTACCCCGAGACCTAATCGATGAGCTGGAAGATTTCGGCAATAAGGTATTCGAGATTGAGGCAAGCGAGATGCAGGCCCAGCACCATGTGGATACCACCGTTAAGTTCAACGATGATATGCCCGTTACATTTAGGCGTATCGGAGATAAACTGATGGTAAATGCCACACAGATAACCCAGCCTTATGGTCATCTGCCGAGCGAGTGGTTGCGTGTAACAGGCACAGACAATCTTCGCCGTAGATTGGCGCAGAACAACATCACCGACAGATATGAGTTTCAGATATTGACCTCGCGTGGTCGAGGTATTGGTGCCACTTGGATTGAAGCACCGCTACTTACAGCTTTGGCTCGCTGGGTAGATCCTGACCCCGATTCCGCTCTGGTGAAGTGGTGCGATGAGCAGCTTGTCATCTTCGAGGATAAGTATAAGCAACGACTGCAAAAGCGAAGACAACCTAAGACCATTAACATTCCTTGCCTGAGCAAGCCAATGCCCGAAGACATCAACACGGCAAACAAGATGATTGATGAGTTGAGAGGCATCGTTCGTGAGTATGCTCCAAAGGCGGCATTCTACGATGACTTCATAGAGAACAGAGATTGGTTTAAGAGCACTCATATTGCCGAGGAGCTCAACATATCCTCTCGCCATATGCACAAGTTCCTGATGGAGGAAGGTATCTGCAAGTACCAGAAGAAACAGTGGGTGGTACTACCTGCATACCGTTCGTGGCAGTACGATGTGCCATACACTTGGGAGAATGCACAAGGCAAGATGTTCACCTTTGGCAGTGTGAAGCGTTGGACACACATCGGTCGAGAGTCTATCATTGAGTTGTGGAACAAGAAACACCCTGAATTTGCATAATGGAGACATCATTGCAGCGCATAATGCGCAAGACGGGGCGCAGGCCCATAGAGTGCAAGTGCCAGAAGTGCAAGCAGCAGTGTAAGACCCCTTGCTTAGGTACTCCCGAAGATATCCTTCGACTTATCAAAGCCGGGTATAAAGACAGGCTGGCTCCGACACATTGGTGCGTGGGTATGGCTCTCGGGAAGATTGGTTATCCAGTGCTGATGGTACAAGGCAAACAGGAAGATAATGGCTATTGCACCTTCTTTCACGATGGACTGTGCGAACTCCACGATTTAGGACTCAAGCCAACCGAGGGGCGATTGTCGCATCACTCCATAACCAAGGAGAACTTCAAGTTTGGGAAGTCGCTATCCTGGAATGTTGCCAAGGAGTGGATGGATGAACGCAACGAGGCATTCATTAAAGAGATAACCCAACTGATGCTATCCTAAGAATCGAAGTCTGAACCGCGATTTTTTTGAGGAATCAACGGTTAATACTGTTCAATCGCGGTTCAGACTTCGATTCTTAGGATAGCATCAGTTGGGTTATCTCTTTAATGAATGACTCGTTTCGTTCATCCATCCACTCCTTGGCAACATTCCAGGATAGCGACTTCCCAAACTTGAAGTTCTCCTTGGTTATG
>CAYTLU010000449.1:0-2828 GCA_964438665.1 uncultured Bacteroides sp. | reverse complement strand
TCTTTTGCCGTCAGGAATGCCGATGCAGACCGGGCTGTCAGCGCGCTTGAAACTGAGTTCATGGCGGAATTGCAGACAGGCGAGCTTAATCCCATGCAGCTTGAACGCAATCTGGCAACGGTTGCTGTGGTCGGTGAGAATATGCGCCATGCATCTGGTGTTGCCGGCAAACTGTTCAATACACTTGGGCGAAACGGTATAAATGTAATAGCCTGCGCCCAAGGGGCTTCGCAAACAAACATTTCATTTGTAATCGAACTTAAAGATCAGAAAAAGGCTCTCAATGTAATTCACGACAGTTTTTTCTTGTCTGACACTCAAGTGCTCAATCTTTTCATAGTTGGAATTGGCAACATTGGGTGTCACCTCCTCCAGCAGCTGGCCCTGCAGCAGGCAAATCTTTTGCGGCGAAAAGCTCTGGAGATAAAGGTTCTGGGCATTGCCAATTCCACAAAAGCTTACTTTAACAAGGACGGTATAGACATTCGTCGATATCGGGAGTTGCTTGACGAAAACGGCGTGAGTTCAACTCCCGCGGCAATACGTGACAGCATTGTCAATATGAACGTGTTTAATTCCGTTTTCGTTGACTGCACGTCGAGTCCGGATATTTCCGAACTGTATTATGATTTGCTCAATGGAAATATAAATATCGTAACGGCAAGCAAGTTGGCTGCATCCGGGCCGTATGAACACTACCGTAAATTAAAGAAAACGGCTCGGAAAAAAGGAGTGAGATATCTGTATGAAACAAATGTCGGAGCCGGATTGCCGATTATCGGCACTATCAATAACCTGACAAACTCCGGTGACCGCATTCTCAAAATTGAAGCCGTTGTTTCGGGTACACTCAATTTCATTTTCAGCGAGATATCCGAATCATGTCCGTTCAGCGCAGCAGTTAAAAAAGCTCTTGACGCAGGCTATAGTGAACCGGATCCGAGAGTGGATCTGAGTGGAACGGACGTTGTCAGAAAGCTTGTTATCCTCAGCCGCGAAGCCGGATATGGAATCGAGCAGAGCAATGTTGAAATATCGCCTTTCTTGCCTTCGGAATTGTTTGAAGGAAGCATTGATGAATTTTTCAATTCATTGCAGCCGGTTGACAGTGAGATTGAAAGTTTGCGGAAAAAAGCCGAGGATGCCGGTTGTCGGCTCAGATATGTTGCCGAGCTTGACAATGGTGTTGCAAAAGTCGGCTTGAAGATGGTTGGATCCAATCATCCTTTCTTCAATCTGGAAGGAAGCAATAATGTTATTCTGATAACAACCGAACGCTATAAAGAATATCCGATGGAGATCAAAGGCTATGGCGCCGGCGCGGCTGTTACGGCGGCAGGTGTGTTTGCCGACATATTCAGTCTTGCCAATATCGGATAACATCACCACAATTATTTTAACTACGGAGCATGTATATCGCATCTGAGAAACGGAAAAGCAATATCGCTGAATATCTGCTGTATATGTGGCAGATTGAAGATATAATCAGGGCAAACGATCTGAATATTGACAAGATCAAAGCAAACGTGATTGATCGCTTCACCAATCTTGATGATGCGCATCGCAAGGAACTGACCGGATGGTACGAATCTCTGATTGACATGATGCGTCGGGAGGGGGTTGAGAAAAAAGGACATCTGCAGATCAACACAAATATCCTGTCATCTCTCGTGTCGCTACATCAGGCGTTGCTAAAAGAGCCAAAGTTTGCCGATTACGCCTCTGAGTTCTACCGCACTCTCCCCTATGTGGTTGAGCTCCGGGCTAAAGCCGGTGAAGCGAAAGTCGGAGAAATCGAAACCTGTTTCAATGCGCTCTATGGACTATTGATGATGAGGCTTCAGCAAAAGGAAGTTTCAAAAGAGACGTTGGCTGCCATTCAGCAAATATCGAGATTTGTTGCCGTTTTGTCGCATAATTTCAAACTGGATGAAGACAATAAACTTTTTGAAAACGACGATTTGTTAAGCGGCAGTAAATGAGCACATTTTATCTATTTGGTTAAAATTCTCTTATAGTCATGTAACTTTGACGACATTTTCTGCGTCATATATGTGATCGATAAAAACAGACGATCATAGAGAACAGACATATCACATTTTCAACTTTTAAAATTTTAGATGAAACGTTTTTTTGCATTAGTGCTGTCAGGGATATTGTTTACCGTGCTTGCATCGGCGGCAAACTATAAAGTCAAAGGATTGGTTACTGATTCGATAGGCGAACCGGAGCCGTTTGCAACCGTGCGTGTCTATTCGGCCTCGGATACTGCCCGGATAGCGTCTATGGGGGTTACGTCAGAGGATGGTGTCTTTTCATTAGACATTAAATCTCAGGGCAAATACATTCTGTCAATTCTTTCCGTCGGTCGCGCCCCAAGCCGGCATCAGTTTAAGATTTCCGGAGCTGCGCCAACGGCTGATCTCGGGAAAATAGTGGTCAGAAATGACGACAGATTGCTTGGCGAAGTAACTGTGACAGCAACGCGTCCGCTTGTGACAAAGGAGATTGACCGTATCGGATATGATGTGCAGGCCGATGAAGATTCAAAGACATCGACTCTGGATGAAATGCTCAGGCGCGTGCCGCTTGTAAGCGTTGATGCCGACGGAACAATTCAGGTCAAAGGGTCTTCGGATTTCAAGATATATAAGAACGGACGCCCTAACAACTCCTTCACGAAAAATGCCAAGGAAATATTCAAGGCTATCCCGGCCTCGATGATTAAAAAGATAGAAGTCATAACCGATCCCGGGGCGAGAGAGGATGCCGAAGGGGTAGGAGCGATTCTGAACATCGTCACACTCGAAAACACCGTGGTAAAAGGC
>CAYTLU010000448.1:0-3229 GCA_964438665.1 uncultured Bacteroides sp. | reverse complement strand
CGGCGTGACGGCATTGTGTACGGTCGTGACCTTCGCCGGATCGATGCCATATTTCTCGATGACAGTCTGGCGCGTCAGATTGCTGACGGTGATGATGTGGTCAGCCTGATTCATGCCGTCTTTCTCAATGGCAAACACTGTTGGATTGACGTTGCCTCGCGAACGGTCGAAGTCGGTGGCATGTACGTGGATCACCATCGGTTTTCCGCTGACCTGCTTCGCGTGGATTCCGGCAGGATAGGTCAGCCAGTCGTGGGAGTGGATCACATCGAAGTCGAGTGTGCGTGCCACCACCCCGGCGCAGATGGAGTAATTGTTGATTTCTTCAAGGAGATTGTCGGGGTATCGTCCTGAAAATTCCAGACATCCCAGATCATTCGTGCGAAGATAGTTGAAATCGGCGTAGATATGGGAGCGGAGCTTGAAATAGAGATCCGGATCTATGAATTTTCCAATCCTCTGCTCGACATATTCGCGATTGACATCTCGCCATGCAACAGGGATTTGCGACATACCGATGATATTGGCAAAACTTTTGTCCTCATCGCCCCAAGGCTTGGGGATGACGAACGTTATATCCATATCGCCGCATTCCCACATTCCTTTTGTGAGGCCGTAGCTGGCAGTTCCCAGACCGCCAAGGATATGAGGCGGGAATTCCCACCCGAACATTAGTGCTTTCATGCGTGTATAGTGGCGTTAGTTAGATATTAAATTTTTTAAGGGTTGTGATTGTGCGTAGGATGCCGGCAACGTTGGTGGCATGGCTTATCGCACCTCGTCCGGAGAATGGCGGATTGCCATCGTAGAGCTGGGAAAGAGATCCTACGCATGCTTGGGTCATTTCGTCCTCATAGCCTATCAGCATGCGGTCGATGTAGCTCACGCCGCTGTGACCGAACACTTTCAGGTAGGCATCGGCATAGAATCCGAAAAGCCACGGACGCGCCGGGCCGTTGTGCAGAGCCTGCTCGCGATCCTCGGGCGATCCTTGATATGTGGGTCGGTAGCCGAAGCTCTTGGGCGACAGCGTGCGGAGACCTTTCGGGGTCAGAAGTTCGCGGGTGACAACGTCAAGCACCGATTTGCGCTGGCGGCGGTCAAGCGGCGAATAGTCGAGACCGATGGCAACAGCCATATTGGGACGCACTGACGGATCTGCATAGTGGTCGTTGACATAGTCGAACAGATATCCATAGTCATTTAGGAACGTATCGACAAATGCGGGTTTCATCGTTTCGGCAGTTGTTTTCGCCCGGTTGTACAGATCGGAATATTCTTCAAGCCCTTCGGTTAAGACGGTCGTAAACATCAGCAGGTTATACCAAAGTGCGTTGAACTCGACCAAAAGACCTGTGCGGGGCACCACCGGACGGCCGTAAAGCGATGCGTTCATCCATGACACCGGAGTGTCCGTTCCTACGGTTCTGACAAGGCCATCGGCCTGAACCTGAAGGTTGGGATGGCGGTTTGAAAGCAGATAGTCCGTTATTCCCGCAATCAATGGCAGATAGCGTTGGCGTGTGTCGTCAGCTCCGTAAGCCTTGGCATACTGCTGCAACGCCCAAATACACCATAATGGAATATCCGGCAGATCGATGCCCATGATGCGTTTGTCAAGCTCACCTGTCTCCATGAAATGGTGCAGAGCTTTTGCCGCAGTGTCCATTATCGCTTCATAATCGGCGCGGTGATCGATCGAAATTGTGTTGCCGGGCAATGCCATGAATGTGTTTCGCGCAAGGATTTTCCCCCAGGGGTAGCCTGAGAGCATAAACATTCCGTCCTTGTCCTTGAGATAGAATTGCTTGGCTGAATTTTTCAGGCAGTTAAAGAAACTTGTGCGGCATGTGCGTGCGGCGATCTCGTTCTCATACATTTTTGCCAGCGAACGTGGCGACACTTCCTCCAGTCCGGCTGAGAATATGATCGATTCTCCCTTTTTGATCGGGATCTCGAAATAGCCCGGAACCCACAGATCTTCTGTGTAGGGAACACCGCGCTCCATATCCTTGATATATTCAAATCCGTTATACCAGTTGGGCTCGTAGTTCCATTGCGGCTTCCGGTTGTATTGCATGTAGAGTGTAGGGTAGCCGGGATAGAGACATGTGGAAACACCATTAGCCACCGGGCTGCATTCGCCGTTGAGATTGCCATTGGCCATCACCAGCTGGTTGACCTCGCGGAATGCCAGCATCGGACGGAATCGGAGCGTTGTTGGTGAATGTGCTTCGACAAGTGTGTAGCGGATAAGCAGGCGATTCTCATGCGAGATGAAGATTTTCTCCTTTGTCAGAATCACACCGCCAACGCGATATGTCGTGCGTGGCACACTGTCACAGTCAAATTCGCGGATATACTTATGACCGTTGGGGCTATAGACTCCTCCGTGGTAGCGGTGAAGCCCTAGGTTAAATTGTGCACCATGTTGGATTACAGACACATCCATTGATGAAAGGAGAACATGCCAGGAATTGTCCATCTCGGGGATGGGGACAACCAAAAGTCCATGTTGTTTGCGAGTGTTGCAGTCCACCACTGAGGTGCAGTGATAAGCGCCAGCTTGATTCGTCCGGAGCATCTCTTTCATTAGCGACTGCTCCAAATTGATCATGAGGCTTTTATCAAATTTCAAGTAACTCATGGTTAGATATGTTTAGTAATTGGTTATTTTCAGGTTATGCATATTTGCATATTTAAGATTATTGCGAATGTAGCAATCTTTTATCGGGTGTGCAACTTTTTTAAAGAAAATTTAATAAAAATCCCCCGATGCTCGAAGATATTATGGCTTGATGCCTAATTATTCTGCTTTTCAGCATGTTTTCGAGTAGTTCGATCTCCGATCCGGTTGCCGCATCTGCTATGTAAATGTGGATTCGGAGTGTGTATCCCTATGCGGTAGGGTTGTCGATGTTAAATGATGTAAACGGTGGTGCGAGGTCCCTTTTTGACCGAAGTCGCCATTGCGGGCGGTATTGCGGGCGAGGCATGTCTCGCCCCTGCCAAATGGGTGATTTTGAGGGTGTTGCGCGGAAGTGAAGCTTTTGATGCGGTCGCCTACGCGAAAAACGCAACAAAACACTTGCAAGGCAGAAAAACATTGTGTAACTTTGCACCGCTTTAGGCTCTTTGGGCTTGGGCAACGGATTGTCTTATGGTGTAATGGTAGCACTGCAGTTTTTGGTTCTGCCTGTCTAGGTTCGAATCCTGGTAAGACAACACG
>CAYTLU010000447.1:0-2296 GCA_964438665.1 uncultured Bacteroides sp. | reverse complement strand
AATAATATGATAGGAAGTCGATGTCTCATGTGTTTAATATGTGGCGTTAATCATTCTGGCATTATCAGAGAGAGTTTTCCGCGGGTTGATTGAAAGCCATTCGCCGGATAGTCCGATTATCGCGCCATGAGTGAATGTCCGGGTTACAATGTTGTTGACCTTTGAAGAGAACAGTTCTCCACGATATCCAAGCCTTAATGACGTAGAGCCAAAATGCAGATCGGCGGTCAGCTGATGGTTATAACGGATGAAATCGCCCCACCATGCGCAATGTGCAAGTCCTGAGCGGTTGCCCAGATAGATTTCATAATATAGTTCGCCATAATCGGGCGAAAAGAACGCTCCGATCACAGGAAGCTGTCCTTGATATCTGAATGTGACCGGCAAAGACATGATTTTTCCGGACCAGGCGGCATATCCGATCGCGTCAAACGTAAATGACACTTTCGCTGATGCCGGATTATTGCCGTTCCTGTTTAAATATAGACATCCTGCTCTCAGGTCGATCGCCGGGCCGATACCGGCAGAGAAGCCTTCCGGCAGCCGCCACCGATGCATCATTCCCCATGAGGCATTGATGCCGACCGCCCACATGTCGGAATTTCCTGCCTGATTGAGCGTGCGGTCAACCTCAAATCCGAGTTGCAGTTGCATGACCCACTTTTCCGGCGAAAATTTCATCGCTTGGATGCGCTGATAAGAGAATCCGGTCTGCCATCCGGAATATTTAATAGGGGAGAGGTAGGTATCGGCTCTGTGTGAGCTTCCGGCATACAGCATATATGATGAAAAGACCGGCCGCGCAACTTCTGAAGAGTCGGCTTGGGCGGATGCCTGTTGAAAACAGCAAGCCAATATGACCGGGAGGAATAACAGCCGTTTCATTTTGTCGTTCTCTCTTTTAGAATATTCTTTGCTGTCCGGTCAGTTCGTCACGCACCTCTTCTTCTGATTTGCCTTCGTCAATCTCAACTGTTTCTTCATCGATGGATTTTTCCTGATCATCTGATGGAAATTCCTGTTCAGGATCCTCTTCCATTTGACGCGGTTCGGTTTCTGTGATTGATGCAACCTCAAAGTTTGTGATTCGTTTTCCTTTTGCACGCAGAGATTTTACGGCAATGAAATCTATTGCATCAATCATTATTGAGCCGCGGAAAGAGTCGCTGCCTCCAAACTCAACGTCAAATCTTGCTCCCGGAGCATCCGAAAGCACAATAAGTTCCGATTTCGGACTGTCGCCGATAAAACTCTGCTTTTTTGCGGAAGCCTCGAAATGAAATCGTTTCATGTAAGGATAGCCTTGTTGAGACGCATCTTTTACCACGGCAGTCCATACATGCTTGGGGCGGAAGCGTTCAATCCGGAGGATATTGTCTTCATAATGGTTGCTCGCCTCAAATGAAGATGTATAGTATTCGCCGTTTTTAAGCACCACAAGCACTTGGTCATTTGGCCCGAATTCGCCAAGATACGATCCCCGGCCTTCGAAGTTCAGGCGCAGGACATCAGGATCGAACCAGACTTGTCGTCCGCCAAGCGTTGATTGCCCTTTTTCTTTGAGAGAAAAGCGGTGGACTTCATTTTTGGTTACAATATTTCCCATTGACGCTTTGCCTTTTATGGCAAGTTGGCTGAAGTCAACATCCAAGAACAGACTTTTCAACCTTGGTTTTGGCTTGAGTGTGACCTTTACAACTTCAGCCTCTCCATTGGGGTTGGCAGAGAACCACATGATTTTTGACCCGGGCTTGCCTTGGGTGATGTTGTATTCCTTGTCGCGGGTTATGCCGGTGACATTAAAACGCTTTTGGTAGTATATGCCCCCCTTCCCATCCTGATATATGACATTGTAGATGGTTCTGACATCATTGCGCTTGAACACGTTGATATGGATGACATTTTTGTCAACAAATATTTTTTGTTGCACTTTGCAAACCTTATAACGTCCGTCCTTATAAAAGATGATTATGTCATCCAACTCCGAACAAGGCGCTACATATTCAATTTTATCCGGATTGTTGCCCAATAGCTTCAATGCAGTTCCGGCAAATCCTTCTTCACGGTTTATGTATAGCTTTTCGTTGGCTTCGGCAACATTGGCAGCTTCGATATTGTCAAAACTTCTGATAACCGTGCGTCTTGGATATGATGCGCCATATTTTTCTTTCAGTCCGATATACCATCGGATCGTGTAGGCTACAATATGAGCCAGTTCGTCTTTAAGATGGGCTATTTTCTGTTTGTATGCGGCAATATTCTCCTCGGCCTGCTGCGAATTGAACTTCAGAATCCG
>CAYTLU010000446.1:0-2683 GCA_964438665.1 uncultured Bacteroides sp. | reverse complement strand
ATATTGAACTTGTCGGCCACACGAAAGTAGGCCAATTCAAGCAGAACCAGCAACACAAAGATTATCGTGTAAATCATAAGGACATTATTTCCATTATGGAATCATTTACTTTATTGACATCAAACTTAGATTTGGCGATTTCTCGACTTTTACAGCCAAAGGATGTGATCAATTCCGGATTATCCATAATTTTAAGCACCGCCTCTTCTAAAGCGTCAATATTGCGTACCGGAACAAGATAGCCATTCACTCCATTCACAACCGTTTCTCTACATCCCGGTGCATCCGTAGTAACTACAGGGCGCCCCATTGACATAGCTTCCAATACTGTTTTAGGTGTGCCCTCGTGATATGATGGTAATACATAAACGGTACACTGTTCCATATATGGCCGTATATCCTTTTGTTCACCAAAATATTCTATTATGCCATTATCAATATAAGGTTTCAGCTCTTCCACAGTGATTGCACTCGGATTTGTATCATACGGACCGACAAGCAAACATCGGATGTCGTTCCTATTGTCATGTAGTCGCTTTGCCAATGCAAGATACTCCCCGATGCCCTTATCTACAATAAGACGCCCTATATACAAAATGGCTTTCCTTTCAGGGAATGCCGTCGGTGTGAATTTTGATGTATTTACCCCGGAGCCATTAACCAGACAGGCCTTTTCTTCTCCCAATAATCCGAGCCTTACGAACTCTGATTTATCATCATTATTTTGGAATATAACTTTCGTTGAATATTTGAAAGCCAGCTTATATTGCAAGCTGAGGATAGTCCTGATAATCTTATTTTTAATCCCTTGTCCACGGAATATTGACCCAAGCCCTGCAACCAATGGATAAACCTCAGCGCAGCCCACCGATTTAGCAGCTAATGTTCCATATACAATTGTTTTCGCTTGATATGTAAAAATTTTGTCTGGACGGTTTTCTTTTATAAGTTTCCTTAATGCTCTGAAAGTCTTGATGTCAGCTATGATATTCAATCCATTGCGACTAACTGGGATATTTCGGTATTCAATACCTTTCTCCCTGAAATCGATGAACCATTTTTCATCAGAATCAGGACCAGCTGCGATAACTTCAGCGCCTTTTGCCTGAAAAGCGAGCATCATATCAAGCCTAAACCAAAACAAACTCGGCGTATGACTCGAAAGAACAAGAATTTTCATAAAATAATAAGGCTACTATTTTGAAAGTAGTCTTTGTAGTTTCTGTAATCAAATTTATCAGCTTTAATAGATGCGTTCATAGCTAAACGCTTCTCTCGGCACTCATTTATTGCGGGAGATAATGCCGATTTAATAGAATTATCGTTGAGGTTTTCTATAACAATGTCATTTACGCCATTTTAATATATTTTGATAGATCGCTACTAAGGTTGGTAATTGGAATCATACTTGATATTATCGATTCTACAAATTTGGTAGGGAGTCCGGCTATATTTGATAACGCGCCAGGCGTAGAAGTGTATGGTAATCAACCAAAAGCAGGTGCTTCATTACCTCTCGGTGAGACGAGCATCCGCAAAAGTTACTAATGGATAATCATTTTCATCTCCCCATGTGGTGGTATATTTTTTTCGTAATACCAATTACGTCGAACTTCACATTGCTATTACCGCTATCAAGCATTGCCGCCATTGATTGGATGATTAAATCAAGTCGGTCTTTTGAGGAACCGGGCGAGCTTGCATAAACGATTTTTATTACGCTATCGTCTTTTTCAAACCTTTGATGCCAGTTACGTTGTGAAATATCTACAAGAGACGGAAGTAAAGGATAGGCAAGTTACAACCGAGCTGAAATCGGTAATACCCGGTCTGACTTCAAGAATCAGCCTTTCATCCCCTTGATATTGGTTTACATACTTAAGCAACTCCGGACGCGGACCTATGAAGCTCATCGAGCCACCGATGATATTGAATAACTATGTAATCTCGTCCAACTTGGTTTTGCGGAGGAAATTACCGACTTTTGTTATACGTGGGTCGTTTAGAGCCGTCGTCCCGCCACCTATCTTGTCTGCATCCTTAACCATAGTGCGGAACTTGAAAATCCTAAATGGCTTGTTCCGGTAGCCGCCTCTTTGCGGCCGATAAAACACCGGGAAGCCATCGTCAATCACCACGGCAGTGGCAAGAATGAGGTATAGAGGCCAAATCAAAACCAATAACACAAAAGCGAGCACAAGATCAATCACCCGCTTTAGACACCTGTTATAAAATGACTTATAATTCATTTTCGCCAGACCATTTTGTTGACCACACCGGTGTAGGACTGGATGAGTTTGACGATTTTGGTGGAGACGTTGGTGTCGGTGTAATTGGGCACGGGGAGGCCGAGGTGGCCGCGGCGGTTCATTTCGACGGCGACGTCGACGGCTTGCAGAAGCGAGTGTTCGTCTATGCCGGCGAGGATGAAGTCGCCCTTGTCGAGGGCTTCGGGGCGCTCCGTGGAGGTGCGGATGCAGACGGCGGCAATCGGCTTGCCGATCGAGAGGAAGAAACTGCTTTCTTCGGGGAGCGTGCCGGAGTCGCTGACTACGGCAAAGGAGTTCATCTGCAAGTTATTGTAGTCGTGGAAGCCGAGAGGTTCGTGGGCGATTACGCGCCTATCAAGTTTGAAGCCGCTCGCTTCGAGGCGTTTGCGGCTACGTGGGTGGCAACTGTAAAG